>SKZA01000191.1 GCA_007127595.1 Kiritimatiellia bacterium | reverse complement strand
CGAAACCGTGTGTGTTGATGAGCACATTTTCGATCGCCATACGACGAAACTGTCCGGGCACATAATCCAAGTCACACGCCGGATCGGGTTCCTCATAATTCGCCGTAGGAGGTACAACCTGGTGATGAATCGAAAGAGCGCCCGCAATCGTTTGGTGAACACCGCCGACGCCCATGGGACAACCCGTTACGCCCTTGATGGAGATCACGGGAATCTGATAGGCGTGATCGCCCAGCGCACCCTTGATCATGCTGGTCTCCTCGGCATCCATATCGATATCGCTGGGTCCGTGTGCGCTGACATGGTCTACATCCTTGGGTTCAATGCCGGAATTGGCGATCGCCGCGCTCATCGACTGGGCCAATCCTCCGCCCTCGTTGGCTTCGCGAGGATCTGCGTTTGAGCCATACCCCCCGATTTCCGCGTATATCGTAGCCCCCCTCGCTGCGGCGTGCTCCAGGTTTTCGACGAGAACGATCCCGGCGCCTTCCGCCAAGACGCCATAATCCCGGTGTTTGTCAAAAGGCCTGCTGGCGTGCAGAGGGTCTTCGTTGCGGGTGGAACATCGCCGGCATTTCAGCATTCCGTCACACACGTAGTGGGTTACGGAAGCATCCGAACCTCCCGCTACCGCCACATCGCATGATCCCGAGCGTATGAGTTGCGCCGCCGCGGCAACAGCATCCAGGCTGGACGCGCAACCATTCGAGAGGGTAATGAGTCGTGCCGTTAAATCGAGACCATAGGAAATTGCGCTGCCGGCCGCATGAGGAACGGATGAAACGGCGGTATGAATCCGAGGCGCGACGGCAAAGAGATCCATTGAGCTGGTACTGACGCCCATTACAACGGGCAATTCGGGAATACGTTTAAGTTCGGCGCGATCAAATTGGGCGTGTTCGATGGCCATGCGCGACGCCGCAACGGCAAATTGTGTGAATCGCCCCATCCGTTTCGGTTTTAGCGCGGGATCAATATATTCCGTTGGATCAAACCCTTTTACTTCGCCCGCAATCTTACACGCCAAGTCACTGGCGTCGAACAGCGTGATGGGTCCGATACCGCTCTTCCCCTCGAGCAAAGTGGACCAGAATTCGTCGACGCCGGTTCCGTTGGCGGCCAAAACGCCCAACCCGGTAATTACCGCTCGATTCTTTCTGTGTCTGATCATGCGCGGCCTCCCGAATACCCGCTTGTTACCGCCACGGCCTGAACCATCGGCCCAGCGGCATTACGTGGCACAGGAATTGTCTATTGACAGGTTATCAACAGGCTGCTAACAACCATCATGGGTTACTGGTTCAGTATCCTGTTCGGTTGCACTCGCAAGGATGCGAACCCGCCACATCTACAAAATAAAAGGTCAATTTGGCCTGAAAAAGCAAGGAAAATATTGACCAAGCCTGAGGTGGCTGCAACAAATACTTTGCGAAGAGCATGTGCGGGGGTTCGTCCTGTCGTGAGGACGGGACGGGGTGATTGAAATATCAGTGGGTAGAGTGGCGATAAAAGAAGGAGGAGATCGATGAAACGATATGGTGTCGGTACAAGGGGTATGGTGGCCATGTTGACGCTTGCCATCGGTGTCTCGACGGTTTTTGCAAATGGGTTCCGTAATCCCCCGGAAAGCGCGTCGGCGTTGGGGCAGGTCGGGTCCCGTATGACGCTGGTGGAAGATCCATCCGCGCTGTCCTTTAATCCGGCCAACCTGTCGACGATCGAGGAACCGTCCGTCATGGGATCGTTGCTTTATGCGCGCGGGCGAACGGAATTTGATGCGCCGGATGGGCGTTCAGGAAAGACCCGGTCGCCTGGGAATGTGCTGCCCAATTTGCATGCGGCGTGGCCGTTGGCGGAATATGACGTCGTGGCGGGCGTGGGGGTCACCACGCCATTCGGCCAATCCACCAAATGGAAGAAAGACGGTCCGTTCCAGTATGTGGGCCCGCATCATGCGGAGATGACGTTGGTGAATTTCAGCCCGGCCGTGGCGCTGAGAGTCAGGGACGACGTGTCCGTCGGCGTGACAGCCAATATCTATTGGTCCGAACTGGAACTGCGCCAAATGGTGCCATGGAGTATGTTTGCCCCCATGCTGCCGGACGGCGAAGCACGATTGAAGGGTGACGGTTTCGGGTTCGGCGGCAGCGCCGGCATCACGTGGAATATGACGGATAGGCAACGTGTTGCTCTCGTCTATAAGGCCCCGTTTGATATCGATTACGAAGGCTCAACCCGTCTCGGTAATGTTCCGCCGGGTGCGGCGGCTCCACGCAGCGATTTTGATTCCAAGATCAAGTTTCCGACGATCGTGGCCTTCGGCTATGGGTTACAGGTAACGGACAGGATCCGGGTTGGGCTGGATGTGGAGTGGATCGAGTTTTCCAGATTCGAAAACCTGCCGCTGGATTTGGGTGTCAACAATCCGTTGGGGTTGACCCCGGAGTCCATTCCGCAGGATTGGAAGGATACGTGGACCGTTGGTCTTGGCGCCGACTGGACCCTCGCGTCGCCGTGGACCGTGCGGTGCGGGTATATCTTCATGGAGTCGCCCATTCCGAGTCGCACGGTGTCGCCCTCGTTGCCCGACACGGACCGCCACGTTCTGGCCTTCGGCGTCACATGGGAACGGGGTGCCAACGGGGTTGATTTCGCCTATGCCTATACGATATTCGATGATCTGAAGGTGGGAGACAATCAGAATCCGGCCTACAACGGGGAGTACGACATGTCGTCGCATCTCTTCCAGTTATCCTATCGACGCGTGTTTTGAGTACCAGCGTACAATCCATGTATAAGCTGTTGGTCATCGACGATGAAGTCGGGCCGCGCGAGAGTATTCGTATGTTGTTGAAAGACGACTACGAGATATTTCTCGCCGATCATGTGGATGAAGGACTCCGGCTTTTGCAGGAACACAAGCCGGAAGCGGTGATTATGGACATTCGCATGCCCGGCAAGAACGGCATTGAGGGTTTAAGTGAATTGCGCGACATCGACCCCCACGTTTCCGTCATCATGCTGACGGGCTTCGGGGCCTTGGAGACGGCTCAGGAGGCCATGCGCCTCGGCGCGAACGATTATCTCAAGAAGCCGTTCGACATGAACGAACTCCGGGAAGCCGTCTTGAAATACGCGCAGCGCACGAAACTGGAACGGCGAAAGGTCAATGCGCTCGACGAACTCTATCATCTGAACGCCCACCTGCATGAACAAGTCATGTTCAAAGAGCAATTGGCGACGGTCGGGGAGGCCTCGGCGGAGTTCGCGCATGATCTACGCAATCCGCTCAGCATTGTCATCGGTTACTGCCAGCTATTGGCCGAAGAGTTGCACGGCGTCGGCGGTCGCAAAGGCAGGGATTATGGGGAGACGCTGGAGTACCTGCAGGCCATAGAAGCCAACGTCAAGCGCTGCGCCGAGTTGGCGGAACGCTGGCAGAAGATGGGCGGTCCCGACGCCGCCCGCTACGAGCCGGTGGCCCTCGACGAATTGCTCGACGAGCTGATCAAGAGCATTGAGCCGCTCACGATGATCGGCCCGGAACGCGTGAAATATGATCTTTCGCTTGAACCCGTTCGCGTAAAGGCGGATCGCGCACAGTTGTTGCGGGCGCTCCATAACGTGATTACCAACGCGCTGCACGCCCTCCCTTCGGCGGGCGGGCAATTGAGCATCCGCTGCGCGGCGGAAGACGAACAGGCGATCATCGCGATTGGCGACAACGGATCGGGCATACCGAAAGAGATTCTCGCCCGGGTATTCGAGAAGCATTTCACAACCAAGCCGCCTTCCAAAGGCACAGGACTTGGGTTGACGATTACCCGCAAGATTGCGCAGGAACACGGGGGCGATGTCTCCATCGATAGCGAACCCGGTATGGGCACGACCGTAACGATTCGATTGCCCCTTTTGCGCGATGCGTGACGGATGCCGCCGTATCTTCGGCCTTACACATGATGCAGACCTCGGATTGGAAGCGGGCGTTGGAAGCATGGCGCGCCGCGTTGGGCGTCGAACACGTCTGCGTGGACGGCCCTCCCTTGGACACGCTTCGAAGCAATGTGAGCGGGTTGCGCCGACGGATTCCCGCGCTCCTGCGTCCGGCGTCCACGGAAGAGGTGCAGCAGGTCGTGCGCATCGCGAACGAATGCGGGACTCCGATCCATGCTGTCAGCCGTGGAGGCAACTGGGGCCTGGGCTCCGCCTTGCCGGTACACGACGACACGGCGGTGATGGAGTTGAGTCGCATGAACCGCATCCTCGAAGTGAACGCGGATCGTCACTATGCCGTGGTGGAGCCCGGCGTGACGCAGGGCCAATTGCACGAGTACCTGGTTGAACACGACGTGCCCCTGATCCTTTATGTGACCGGGTCCGGACGACAGACCAGTCTGATCGGCAATGCGTTGGAACGCGGGATCGGATATTTCGCCTCGCACGCCGACAAATTGAGCGGGCTGGAAGTCGTCTTGGGGAACGGCGAAATTATCCGTACAGGTTTCGCGCATTGGCCGGACTCGCAGGTGGCGCCGCTCTACCGACACGGTCTCGGCCCCGATCTAGGCGCGCTCTTTTCGCAATCGAATTACGGCGTGGTGACCAAGGCCGGGATCGAGCTCATGCCGACGCCGGAAAAGCAGGTGTGTGTCATTGCGCGTATCGCGGATGAAACGCGTTTCGTACCGTTCTTTGATGCGCTCGCCCGTCTGCGGCAACGCGGTGTGATGCAAACCGTATGGCATGTCGGCAATCGGGCGCGCTCGGAGATCGCGTTGGGCCCCCTCGTATATGATCGTCTGGCCCGCGAGGGACGCGGCCCCGCGGAAACACGGCGCCGGGATGCGCTGGCGTTGATCGCCGGTGAAGGGTTCGGACCCTGGTCCGCCGTGGGCGGACTGATGGGCACGCGGCGGATGGTGCGCGCGGCCTGTCGTGAAATCCGGTCCGTCATGAAAGGCATCGCCGACGTCCGCTTTCTTGATGATCAACGCATTGCCAAGGCGCGGCGCGTATTGAAGCTGCTCTCCTTTATGGAAGGGGCGCGTCGCAAAGCCATCATGCTTGACGCCATGGAACCGCTGTACGGCCTGTCGAAAGGCGTGCCGACGGACGCCGCGCTGAAAAGTGTCTTATGGGCGGTTGAGGAAGACACGGATCGCGACGTCCGCAATCCAGACGCGAGTCAAAGCGGATTGCTGTATGTATTGCCCTTGATTCCGCTTTCGGGCGCGGTGGCGCGCGAGGTGCTGCACGTCGCAGACCGGGTTTTCGGCGCGCACGATTTTGTTCCATACACGACGCTCAATTTCGTGAATGATCGCGTCGTAGAGGCGGTCATCAATCTTGCTTTCGACCGCCGCGATCCCGATCGGGCGGAAGCGGCGCACCGTTGTGTCGAAGAATTGACCGGCCTGTATATGCGAATGGGGTATACGCCTTATCGACTGGGCATTCAAAGCATGGGCTTGGCATTGGATGTCGAGGATTCGTACTGGCGGACCGTGCGCGACCTGAAACAGGCGCTCGACCCGAATCACATCATGGCGCCCGGTCGTTACAATCTTATTTGACGCCGATGATCGCGCCATGATTGCGGGCGAAGGCGCGGCGATAGACCGCAGAAAATCCCGCCTCGCGCACCCACGTTTCATACTCCGACCATGTGTAGAGCATGCCTTCCCCCGTGGCGAGGGTCAGGAAATAGGGCGACCCCATCGCGGCCGTGAGCGGGCCGGTCTCGTCGTCGTCCTGCATCATGTTGAAGAGCATGACGGTTCCGCCCGGAGGCAGGGCGGCATGGGCCTTGCGCAGCAATTCGCGGTTCCGATCTTCCGACCAGATCGTAAAGAAGTGGCAGAAGAGGATGCAATCAACGCCGGCCGGAAACGGATCGACGAAGCAGTTCCCCGCCACGGCGTCCAGCCGGTCTTCCAGTTTCTCCGATGCGATATTCGCGCGCGCGATTTCACACACGGACGGGGAATCGAAGACCAACGCGCGCAGGGTCGGATTCGCGCGCGCCAGGCGGACGATGTTGGCTCCATTTCCGCCCCCGACATCGACCAGCAATTGAACATCTGAAAAGTCGACGTAACGGGCGAGCCAATCGTTGGCTTGCCGGGAGATCGCTTGCATGGCCCGCTGAAAAATGTCTTCGAGTTCGGGCGCATGCGCCAGGCGCTCGTACAGGGTGGGTTCCGTGCCGGGGAACTCTTCGAGGCCCACATTCCGGTTGGCCCGAATGGCGGATTCGAAATGGTACAGCGCCCGGTAATTGATGAAGTGTTGCCATTCAACGATCGCGGTAATGTTGTCCGGAGAGGAGCGCGAAAAGAGGCGGGTCGCCAACGATTCGGGCGCGTATCGATTCCCTCGCTTGCGCAGGAATCCCAGTGCGACCAGGCCGAGGAGCAGGATGCGTATGGGTTTTTCTTCCAAGCCCAGTTCGTTCGCGATCTCCCCTCTCGTCATGGGCCCCTTCTCGGTGAGGCGCGTGAACAGGTCCAATCGGACGGCGGCGGTGAGGGTTTGAAAGTAGATATGCCCGCCCAGCGTGCGGACCACCTGATCCAGCTTACGACGAAGGAAAATGCGTTCGACGAATAGGCGGACACCGACGGCCACGCGTGAGGACCATGACGGGCGGGCGGTAGAGGGTATGTGCGACATCTTTATTCTCCCACAGAATATCCTGAATCCTCTCGGATTGCGATCCGTTTCATGCCGCAACCCAAGATTTGGAAGGGAAGCGTGCCACAAAAAGGAGAGCCATATCAAGAGCGTGCGCTTGCGCGGCGTCGGTCGGGGGTGCAACGGGTACGACGCGGGCGCCCGTGGGCGGTGCGATGAGAAGCGCGGCCGCGGCTATCGATCAGAGGATGCGTGTTACGAAGAAGAAGGCAATCGCAGCGCATACAAGGGCGACAGCCAATAGATCATGCATGATATCGCCCATAGTTCATCTGTCCTCAACTAAAACCTCTATTCGACCCCTTAATGTGTCATGACATACATCACAAAGATTACGTCCTGTACACGATGATACTGGAGCACGCCTTGCTGGTTAGTGCAAGTAAAAAAGGGAAGAAAATGAGGGTGCGCGGAGTGACGGTCGAGCTGGTG
>SKZA01000014.1 GCA_007127595.1 Kiritimatiellia bacterium | reverse complement strand
CTGGTGCTTGGCGCGACTTTGTCCGCCCAGGCACAACTGGCGGTCGACTCGGAATTGCCGGAATACACTCCTGTGCCGGGTATTTCGGGGAACCTGAACTCGATCGGTTCGGATACTTTGAATAACCTGATGTTGATGTGGGCGGAAGGCTTTCGGGCCATCTACCCCAACGTGAACATCCAGATTCAAGGAGCCGGCTCATCGACCGCGCCGGCGGCGTTGATCGACGGGACGGCGCAGATCGGACCGATGAGCCGCCCGATGACGGGCGCTGAAATCGACCGGTTTGAAGCCCGTTACGGCTACGCACCCACGGAAGTTCGCGTCGGCATCGATGCACTGGCCGTGTTTGTGCATCGGGACAATCCGATCGAAGGTCTGACCCTGCAACAGATCGATGCCATCTTCTCGAGCACCTACCGGCTCGGGGGGAGTCCCATCCTGACCTGGGGCGATACAGGGCTGACTGGCGATTGGGCGAATCGCCCGATCTCGCTCTACGGGCGCAACAGCGTGAGCGGCACCTACGGGTTGTTCAAGAACATCGCGCTCGGCGGCGGCGATTTCGACGATAACCGCTATCAGGAACAGCCGGGTTCCTCCACGGTGGTGCAATCTATCACCGCGGACCGCTTCGGCATCGGTTATTCGGGTATTGGTTATGGCACGTCCGGCGTGCGCCCCATTGCGGTGGCTTCGGGCAACAGCCCGACCCTGTATGAGCCGACGCCCGAAAATTGCATTTCCGGCGACTATCCACTGGCGCGTTTCCTGATGGTATACGTGAACAAAAACCCGCGCGAACCGATGGACCGTCTGACGTATGAGTTCATCCGTTTCATCAACTCACGGCAAGGCCAGGAAGTGGTCGTGCGCGACGGGTTCTTCCCGTTGCCCGCCGCCGTTTCCGAGCAGACGATGGAAGCCGTGAAATAATCAGGGGGGGAGGGTTCAGGGTTCGGCTGATAACTGGCTGAACCCTGAACCCCAAGCCAACGTTGCAGCATGCCGCCGACCCCCCCAAAGAAGCCCATCCCCGAACGCTTCGTCGTGGCGCCTGCCACGTTGTGGTTCGACCGCTTTATGAATCACTTCATCAAGGTGGGCGGTTTGGCGATCATTGTGGCGGTGTTCCTCATCTTCTTCTTCATTCTGCTGCAGATCTTCCCGCTGTTCCGCGGCGCGCGGGTGGAACCTGCGGCGACCGTATCGATACCCCCGGGAGATTACCGCACGATGGGCACGGACGAATGGTCCGAACTGCCTTTCTTCCTCGAACAAGACGGCACCCTGCGATTCGTGGATACCGTCGATATCGGAGGGCCTCATCATCGGGGCAGTTTTGTTAAAGCGCCGTCCTTTATCGATGAAGTCGAGATCGCCTACGCTCGCTACAATGAATACCAGGCATTCTTGCTCTATGGGACAACCGATGGCCGTTTCTCGATTGTTAATGTCGACTATCAACCGACCTTTCCCGCGCGCGGCGGCCGCCAGGTGGTGGTGTCGCTTCGGGAAACCCCGTTGCTGAACGTGGGCCGTCAAGGAATGACCGTGGAACGCCTCGCCTACGGCGATTCCGGAACACGAAAGATTCTCGCGGCCATCCAACGCGTGAACGGGCGGTCGGAACTACACGCCGTCTCCCTGGCGCAACGCCGCACGCTGCTCGGACCGGGCGAACTGACGGTGGATGGTCGTTACGATCTTACAGAATTCCTGGACGGCGAGCCCCGGCATATCATGATCCCCTCCGATGCCGACGCGCTCCTGATCGCGTTTGCGGACGGCCGCGTGCGCTTCCTGCACTTCGACGGCCGTGGCTTCTCCGAACGACAAGTCTTCACTCCGTTCGCCGATCGGCCCGATCCGCGTATCGCGAGTATGAACTTTCTGTTGGGCGACGTCTCCGTCGTCATGACCGCTCATGACGGCGCGAACCGGATCTACAGTATTTTTCGCGATCCGACCTTGGACATGCGCATTTGGGGGCATACCAAGACCTTCCCCGATCTACCCGCCGGGGCTACCTTCTATTCCGTCGGCATGCGCAACAAGGCGTTTCTTATCGGTAGCGATCGTCGGGCGTCGTTGCGTTACGGAACGACGGAAGCCATTCGATGGGAAGACGAATTGCCGTTCGACGTGCAGTTCGCTGCGTTGGGTCCTCGCTACAACCGCATCCTCTTTCTCGACACGGACCACACCCTTCATGCCTATGACTTGCGCGACCCGCATCCGCAGGCGGGCTGGAAGACCTATTTCGGGAGGATCCAGTATGAAGGACAGGCCACTGCGGAGTTTTCATGGCAGTCCACGGGCGGTCGCGACGATTTCGAACGGAAGCTGTCGCTGGTCCCGCTCATTATCGGGACGCTCAAGGGCACCTTCTATGCCATGGTATTCGCCTTGCCCATCGCGTTGTTGGCGGCACTCTACACGTCCCAGTTCCTGCGGCCGGACATCAAGCGTTTCGTCAAGCCGACGATGGAAATCATGGCGTCGCTGCCCTCCGTGGTGCTGGGTTTTCTCGCCGCGTTATGGTTGGCCCCGATCGTCAGTAACGCCGTGCCCTCCGTGATCCTCGCGGTCATCGGCGTGACCGCTGCCGCGTACGGATTCGGCTATGCATGGGGCAATCTGCCCCAACGCATCCGCCTCTGCTTGAAGCCGGGCTACGAGTTTCTCGCCTTTGCGCCGATCATGTGTCTTGCGGCTTATGCGGGATGGTCTCTGGGGCCGGTAGTTGAGCGCGCGTTCTTCGTGGTCACGGACCCCAACACCGGCCTGCAAGTGCCCGATTTCCGGTTGTGGTATCCGACGGTGACCGGATTGAGCTTCGAACAACGCAACGCGTTCGTGGTCGGCTTTGTGATGGGGTTCGCCGTGATCCCGATTATCTTTACCATCACCGAAGACGCGCTTTCCAACGTGCCCGACGCGTTCCGGTCAGGTTCCCTGGCGCTCGGAGCCAGTCGCTGGCAGACCGCCATCAATATCGTATTGCCCACCGCCTCCGCCGGGATCTTTTCCGCGATCATGATCGGATTGGGCCGCGCGGTAGGCGAAACCATGATCGTTGTCATGGCCACGGGCAATACGCCGGTCACCGATTTCAACCCGTTCACAGGCATGCGCACCCTGTCGGCGAATATCGCCGTGGAACTGCCCGAAGCGCCGTACTTGGGCACGCTGTACCGGACGCTGTTTCTCGGCGCAATGGTCCTCTTTCTAATGACGTTCATGGTCAACACCGCGGCGGAGATTTTGCGCCAGCATTTGAGGGAGAAATATAAGGCGGTGGAGTAGGGGGGGGAGGAGTATTCAGTGTTCGGTGTTCAGTAGACATGACGCCGGGCTGTGATTGAAAAACTTATGCATGATTCACTGTCATCCCGAGCGAAGTCGAGGGATCTCGATCTTGGCCGATGGGCCGCGAGATGTCTCGACTGCGTCCCGACACGCTTTGCGGTCGTGACTTCGCTCGACATGACTCTGGTTCCTCCACATGTCCTGTTCGCCTGAACACCGAACACTGAACGCCGAACACTGAACACTGAACACTGAACACTGGAATGAGCACCGTATTGGAAGAACCAAGGCCCGTTGCACGGCCACCGCGCGCAGCGAACAACGCGCCCGTCAAGCCCGTCGGCGAGGTGTACGTATGGGTCACCGCCATGGGGCTGGCCATCGGTCTGTTCATGATTCTGTTCCTGTTGGGACTGATCGCCTACAACGGCATCGGCGTGTTCTGGCCGCGCAACGTGGCCGTGGTGGAGTTCCGTGAAGACGGTCCCACGCGGTTCATGGGCGGAACCCGCACGATGGGCGTGATCACTTTGGAACAGGCGCGGGACGTGCGCGACCTGACGCCCGAACAAATGGAAAGCCCCCATCCGGCGAATCGCCGGGAGAAACAACTCTTTCTCGGAAATCGCGACGCTTTTGGGCAAGCTTTCGCGTTCTTCAACGCGGGTGACATCGTGGACGTATCTTATCCGAAGAATGTCATTCGCGCGGAACGCATGGAATGGGGGGACGCCCTCTTCTTCCCCGTGCGCATTGAGGATTCAGCCGGAAACGTCGTATCGGTCGATGATGCCGATTTCGACACCGAGTTGAAACGACTGGTGCGTGAGGTCGTTTCGCGGCGCACGCAGATTAGCCGGATCGAACGTCATCAGATCGGACGTATCAATCTACAAATGCGCGATCTGGAATTGGAAGAGCGCTTCTACCAGCGACTCGACGAACGCTCGGCCGCCGATGAAGCCGCTCTCGCGGCGGTGCGCGAACGCATGGCCGACCTGCAAGCGGAGTACCAACCGCTGGCCGATCGCGCCGGCGAACTGCGCGCGAAACAGCGGGAGCACACGCTGGTTTACGAGGTGATTACCGGGCAGCAACGGTCCATGCCGGTCGGCGATCTCGTGTCGTATTACTATCCAAATCAACTCTCCGTGCTCGGCAAAACCCGCCATTTCTTCGCTCATATCTGGGACTTCCTGAGCGGACATCCGCGCGAGGCCAATACGGAAGGCGGGATCTTCCCGGCCATCTTCGGGACATTCGTCATGACGCTGATTATGAGCATCGCGGTTATGCCTTTCGGCGTCATGGCGGCGATTTATCTGCGGGAATACGCGAAACAGGGGCCTTTGGTCCGTTCAGTGCGCATCGCCATCAACAACCTCGCGGGTGTGCCCTCCATCGTGTTCGGCATTTTCGGGTTGGGCTTCTTCGTCTATTTCGTCGGCGGCACGATCGATCAATTGTTTTATCCGAAAGGGCTGCCCACCCCGACGTTCGGGACCGGCGGCATATTGTGGGCGTCGCTGACGTTGGCCTTGATGACCGTGCCGGTCGTGATCGTCGCCACCGAAGAAGCGTTGGCGGCGGTGTCGCGCGGCATTCGGGAAGGCTCGCTCGCGTGCGGGGCGTCCAAGTGGCAGACCATTCAGCATCTGGTACTGCCGGCCTCCGCGCCCGGCATCCTTACGGGCTTGGTTCTCGCCATGGCCCGCGGGGCGGGGGAGGTCGCGCCCCTGATGTTGGTCGGCGTCGTGGCGTTGGCGCCGAATTTGCCGATCGACGGCATGTTCCCCTTTATTCATTTGGAACGCAAATTCATGCATCTGGGTTTTCATATTTATGACTTGGGCTTCCAGTCGCCGGATTCCGAGGCGGCCAAGCCGATGGTCTTTGCCACGACGCTGGTTTTGATCCTGGTGGTGATCGTATTGAATCTGACCGCAATCATGGTGCGAAATCATCTGAGGAAGAAATATGCGGCGGGGACGTTTTGATGGAGGCAAATATGATGACGATGGAAAACGAAACACCAACGCATGCCGCATCCCTGAAGGATGTGCAACAGCGCCGACCCGAGGTGGCGCGGCAAAATGCCGTCGCCAAGGATGCGTTTAATCCGAACCATATCGAGGTGAAGGACTACAGCTTCTTCTATGGTCCGAACCAGGTCCTGTTCGATCTCAACATGGCGTTCCCTGAACGGCACGTCACCGCCCTGATCGGCCCGTCCGGCTGCGGAAAATCCACGCTCTTGCGCAACATCAACCGCATGAACGATCTCATCGACGGCATATCGCACAAGGGCGATGTCCTGATTGAGGGCCAAAGCATCTATGATCCTTTTCTGGAAGTCATTTCCCTTCGCAAACGGATCGGAATGGTCTTTCAGAAATCCAATCCGTTTCCAAAATCTATTTACGAAAACATCGTATACAGCTTGCGTGTGGCCGGGCGGAACAGGAAGTCGGAACTCGATGAAACCGTTGAAACCTCCTTGAAGGCCGCGGCGCTGTGGGACGAGGTGAAAGACCGCCTACAGGAAAGCGCGTTCAGCCTGTCCGGCGGCCAGATGCAGCGGCTGTGCATCGCCCGCGCCATCGCCAATCGGCCCGAGATCCTGTTGATGGACGAACCCTGTTCGGCCCTCGACCCGATCGCCACCGGCAAGATCGAGGACTTGATCCATGACCTCAAAAAGGATTACACGATCATCATCGTCACCCACAACATGCAGCAGGCGGCGCGGGTCTCTGACAAGACGGCGTTCCTCTACATGGGGCAACTGATCGAGTACGACGACACCGAAAAGATATTCATGAAACCGTCGGAACCGCAGACCGAGGCCTATGTCTCGGGTCGGTTCGGATGATCGGAGCGAGACCATGACCGTACATTTCATCAAAGAAGTCGATTATCTCAAGGAGATGATCCTTCAGTTGAGCAGCCGTGTGGAGATACAATTGGAGCACGCGGTTCAAGCCCTGATGACGCGGAACGTCAAACAGGCGAGCGATGTACTCGAGGAGGATCATGCCATCGATCACGCCGAGGTGGATGTGGAAGAGGAGTGCCTCAAGATTCTCGCTCTGCACCAGCCGGTGGCGCACGATCTGCGATTCATCATCGCTGTGCTCAAGATCAACAACGACCTCGAACGCATCGGCGATCTGGCCGTGAATATCGCGGAGCGGGCCATCTTCCTGTCCGGCAAGGCCATGCCGAGTACGGGCTTTGATTTCGTAACCATGGCAGAAAAGGCCACGACGATGTTACGGGAAAGTCTTGACGCATTGCTGCGCCAGGATCTTAAACTGGCGCGGCATGTACGCGAGTCGGATGATGAAGTGGACCAGATTAACCGGGAGATGTACGAACAGATCAAGGACAGCATTCGCCGCGAACCGCAGCATGTCGACGCTTTGATCCACCTGCTGTCCATATCGCGTCACTTGGAGCGGGTTGGCGATCACGCGACCAACATCGCCGAGGACGTCATTTATATGATCAAAGGCGAAATTGTCCGTCACCGCTTCGAGCGCTACGGCGAGAGGGACGGAGAAGATCCGGACGGTTGAGGATCAAACGAATGACTCGACCGGTGGCATAATGCGCGTATAACCTATCCCCAACTTTCATTCGTTTCGTTCTGCAGCGTGAGCTGCGTCGTCTATTTCGGCGGCCATTCCGGTTGAACGCGCCTTCCCCTGATCTTTTCTCAAAACATTTGACGTCGTTCGCATGGTGCGGTATCCAATTTTCGATCTTTGATGGTGCGGGCGTAGCTTAGTGGTAAAGCTCCAGCCCGCGCCTTCGGCGCGGCAGG
>SKZA01000047.1 GCA_007127595.1 Kiritimatiellia bacterium | reverse complement strand
TCCAAACAAAACAAGGAATACAACCCTCGCCCACTGGAGGGCGAGGCTCCCGCCGAGCCGCATACTTTCCAGTCGTTGGAAGCGAAATGACCTCGATTTTCCAATCGTTGGAAGATCGAACACCCTAGTTTTCCAATCGTTGGAAAACGCTTGATGAATAAATCTTTGCGAGCTTCTGTTCAAAACAGAACGGGGAACGACCGATTCGGCCGTTCCCCGCTTTGATTATATCGGTTCGGTTTAGTACCGATAATGTTCGGGCTTGAACGGCCCCTTCTGCGGCACCCCGAGATATTTGGCTTGCTTGCGGTTGAGCGTCTCCAGCTGCACGCCGAGCTTGCCGAGATGCAGCATCGCGACCTTCTCGTCGAGTTTCTTGGGCAACGTGTACACGCCAAGCGGGTACTGGTCGTGGTTCTTGAACAGCTCAATCTGCGCCATAACCTGGTTGGTGAAACTGTTGGACATCACGAAGCTCGGATGCCCCGTCGCACAGCCCAAATTCACCAGACGCCCTTCGGCCAGCACGATGATGCGCTTGCCGTTCGGGAAGGTGACCTTATGCACCTGCGGCTTGATCTCGTCCCACTTGTACTTCTTGATCTTCTCGATCTCGATCTCACTGTCGAAGTGGCCGATGTTGCATACGATCGCCAGATCCTTCATGCGGCGCATATGCTTCTCGGTAATGACGTCGCAGCAGCCGGTCGTCGTCACGAAGATATCGCCGATCTTGCAGGCTTCGTCCATGGTCATGACGTCGAGCCCGGCCATCGAAGCCTGGAGCGCGCAGATCGGATCGATTTCGGTCACAATCACGCGGGCGCCCTGCCCCAGCAGCGACTCAACGGACCCTTTGCCGACATCGCCGTAACCGGCGACTACGGCGACCTTGCCGGACAACATCACGTCCGTCGCGCGCATGATCGCGTCCACGAGCGAGTGACGGCAGCCGTACAGGTTGTCGAACTTCGACTTGGTGACGGAATCGTTGACGTTGATCGCGGGAAACAACAACTCGCCCTGCTCATGCATTTTGTACAGGCGATGCACGCCGGTCGTCGTTTCCTCGCTGACGCCGAGGATATCCTTGGCAATGCGGTGGAACCGGCCTTTGTCGCGCTTGACCGCCTTTTTGACCTGCGCGAGCAACACGCGTTCCTCTTCGCTTCCGGGCTTGCGGTCCAAGACCGAAGGATACTTTTCCGCCTGATAGCCTAGGTGCACGAACAACGTCGCATCGCCGCCATCGTCGAGGATGACGTTTGGGCCCTTGCCGTTGCCCCAGTCAAGGATGCGATCGGTGTATTCCCAGTATTCTTCCAGCGTTTCGCCCTTGTAGGCGTAGACCGGCGTGCCGTTCGCCGCGATGGCCGCGGCGGCATGGTCCTGCGTAGAGAAGATGTTACAACTCGCCCAACGCACCTTCGCGCCGAGATGTTCCAAGGTCTGGATCAGCACGGCGGTCTGGATCGTCATGTGCAGGGAGCCCGTAATGCGCGCGCCCTTGAGCGGCTTCTGCTTCCCATATTCTTCGCGCAACGCCATCAGTCCGGGCATTTCGGCTTCGGCCAATTCGATTTCCTTGCGGCCGTACGCGGCGAGGGACAGGTCCTTCACCACGTAATCAGAGAATTTCTTCTTTTTCTTCTTTGTGTTGCTGATGACGGTCAAATGCGGTTTGCCGTTCAGCTTTCTCGCGGTCGATGCTTTACTCATTTCACTCTCTCCTGTTTGGTTCAGTTTCTTGTCTGATTCTTTATCTGTTTCTCGTCGCGGCTCGGCAGGAGCCTCGCCCTCCAAGTTGTTTATGTCTTTCGCTCTTCTTTCTTCCCCACGGCGGTCAACACCACCAGATCTGGTGTCGATCCCGGCAAGCGCTCCATGCGCGTGACGGTCAAGCCCGCTGCCGTGAACCATTGTTCCAATTCCGTTTCCTCAAAACCCAGCCATTGATCGGCCCACTGTTCACGCACCCATTCCTGTTCATGCTTGGCCAGATCCAACACGATCAACACGCCGCCCGGCTTCAAAATGCGCGCCGCTTCCGCCAGGGCCTGTACCGGTCTTGCGGCATGGTGCAGCGACTGACTCAAGAACGCCGCGTCCACCGAAGCATCCGGCAGCGGGATCGATTCAATATCGCCTTCCGCCACCGTCACGCGATCCGAAAGGTCGGCTTCCGCCGCCTTCTCTTCCACCAACCTCAACATCTCAGGGGACGCATCCACGGCGGTCACCTTTGCCACGTAACGCGCCAGCAAAAGTGTTAAGGCGCCTTCACCCGATCCAAGATCCGCCACGTCGCGATCCGCGAAGCCGGCCGCCAGACCGGAGGCGAGTGCCGGCCACCCGCCGCCGGGCTCGGTCAATGTCCCGTAGCTCCCTGCTATACGATCAAAGAACTCGCGGCTCTTCTTCTTGCGAAGATCTAGCACGCGCCGAACCGACGCCCGATCTTCGGGTGCATTCGCCAATTTCTGCACCTGATCGTCAACGAAGCGGGCCAACAGCGGATCGGCAAACGCTTCGCCACGCCGATAGAAGATGGAGGTCCCGTCCCGTCGCGTTTCAAGCAGGCCCGTATCCCTCAATGGTTTCAGGTGCCGACTGACCGTCGATTGGGGCAAACCCAACACGCTAACCAGCTCAGCCACCGACAACTCCGCTTGAGAAATAGCCCGCACAATACGGAGTCTCGCCAAATCGGACAGGGCTTTCAGCAATTCGAGTAAATCGGCCATCAATCTCCATCTGTTATTTCGGATATATGAATATATCCTTACACTATTTGTTTGCAAGTACATTTTGGAGCGGAAATACTTCGCTTATGCGAACGTTGTCGATCATCCTTGCGATCGGTTTGGCATTCTCCCACATCCCCGATGCCCGAGGGGAGTTGCATCCGGAACCGGTCACGCTCGAAACCCTCATGGCCCTTTTCCCTGACGCCCGATTGGTCGGCGTGTCGCCTGCGGAGTACGAACATCTCGTCGCTCAGGCAAACGGGCGCGCTGTAATCCTTGTGGCGGACAGAAAAGACGTAACGAATGAAGGCGCACAGGATGAAGCGACCGACGCGGCGGTGGAACACCGCCCTCCCCCTCCTGCCGGCACGATGGTTCCGGCGCGGGTGCGCACCTCACAACGCACACAGGTCGCGGTATTCGCTGAGGGCACCGGATCCATTGCAACAGATGACGCTGCCGTGATCCTGTATGTGCTTGTTGGTGTCTTTGTGATTGGGGCGGCCCTGATTTATGGTGGCGTCATCCTCTATGAAATCATCGCCGGTCATCGCGAATACGAGTATTGGCAAGATGTCAGTGTCAGTGGTTGGCGCTTCGGGGGATCGGGACGACAAGGCGGCATGTACGGCGTTCGTGGCGCGCTGGGTTTACTCGGCGAGTTCAATCGTGTGGGGCTGATTCTAGAATCCGGTTATCTGGATGGGCGGTTCCGCTTGAGAGATGATGAGGGCACCATGAATGTCCACGGCATATACGGGCTGCTCGGCCCTTCGATCCAATGGCCGCTGACCCGGAGCGTCAATCCCGTCTCTTGGGATTTTGAAGTTTTGACGGGGTACAGCTCGGCGGATAGGGTTGGTTTGATGAGTCGTGCACTGACCGGCTTCTCGTGGGGAATGGGCTCGCAATGGCGCGTGGGCGTAATGGTGGGCAGCACGTATGCCAAGATACGTGAGACCGAGGGTCCGCTAAATACCAAGAGCGATTTTAACCTCACGGTCGGGGGTTGGCTTGGGGCGCGATTTTAGGGATCGTCCCGGCTCGTTTCTTGCATCGGGATGATCCTCGTGCGATACATTAGCAGCAGTGAGACCGCACCATGGATATCCTCAAAACAGCCAATGTCCCGGATCTTGACGTTCAGCGCAAATGCGCGCGCGTCGTGCGGCATGTACGCCTGTCCGAAACCGGTTACGAGTTGGTGCTGGAACGTAACGGCCTTGTATTCGACGCGGGCCGGTTAATCACCCTTCATGGGCGCGACGTCACCGAAGACCGCAGCTATACCATTGCCAGCGGCGAACGGGACGAGCATCTGCATATATTGTACCGATACGTCCCGGCCGGCGTGCTGACGCCGCAACTGATCCGATTGAGGGAGGGCGACACCATAGAGCTATCCGGACCGTACGGCCAGTTCGTGCTACGCGACCCGAAACGGCCGATCTGGTTCATCGCCACCGGCACGGGCGTGGCGCCGTGTCACGCTTATATTCGCACCCACCCAAGCCTGGATCTCACACTGGTACACGGCGTGCGCACGGAAGACGACCTCTTCTATCGGGCGGATTTTGCGCGCTACACCTACCACCCCTGCCTCTCAAAGGAGCGCAAAAGCTCATGCCATTTTGGCCACGTCACCGATCATCTTGCTGCATGCGATCTCCCCGCCGAAGCGCACTATTATTTATGCGGCGCATACGAAATGATTTATGATGTACAGGCATTGCTGCTTGAGAAGGGCATAACGCCCGATCGTATATTCGTCGAGGGCTACTATTATCGGCTGGAGACTTGAGCGCAACGAGCTATGACAGGCATGGACTTCATGGAATCCGTTTCAAGGCCACGCGTCGCAGCGATTGTCATCTGCCTCATGCTCACTGGATGCGGCGAACAGGATCGGCTGGTCGAGCGTAATATTCGCTTCATGGGGGAACATGTTGTGGTATCCGTTCCCGCCGACAACGAGGCCGCCCTTGAATGGGCGGGTCAAGCCATTCGCCAATTCAGCGGGCGCCTGTATCCTCTGATCGATATCTACTCGCCCGAAAGCGAAATTTCTCGCGCTAATCAGATCGCCTATCGGGTGCGCTTTCCTATTTCTCGGGAAACCCAACGCCTCCTTGAATCTGCACAACGATTAAGCACAGATCTTGAAGGGCTGTTCGACGTATCGGACGCCACCCTGCGCCACCTGTGGCACCGACATTTTCAGGAGAATCCCGAGGAACTCCTCGCCGCACCGCTCGTACATGTTTCGCGAAGAGGTATCGGCCCGCACTTTTACGATATTCAGGAGCATTCCTTACTGTATCTGGCCTCCGAGACACAACTCGACCTCAACGACTTCGCACGCCCTTATGTCATCGATCAGGCCGTTCGCCAGCTACGAAACCTGGCCGTTACCGGGGTGAAATTCCATGCCGGCCGTTTTGGCCGGGTACTCGGGAGCCGATCCGAGATCCGATCTTGGTCACACCTCATTACACATCCCGGCGATGGAAAACGCATCCTCGGCGAAATCATGCTACCGGATGGGGCGGCCTTCACCCTGTTCGGCTGGCCCGATGATTTCGCGCAGGTTGGCGATCAGCAGGTCGCTCGCATCATTCATCCACGGACCGGCTGGCCGGCTGAAGGCAAAGAGGCCGTCTTTGTGATGGGCCCCACGGCCGCGAACACGTATGCCCTGGCAAACGCCGTTTTCGTGCAAGGCAGGGAAGAGAGCGAGTCGCTGCTGGTTCAGCACCGGGACCACCAAGTCATGTTCGTTCAACGTTCCGACCCGACCACGATCTGGATCACGCCGAATCTGGCGCCGCTCTTTGTGCCCGCGGACGACTATAAGGACCGCATTCAGCTCATCATGCTGCCTGAACCGCAGCCGCCCGAAGAAGAAGAAGAAGAAGAAGAAGAAGAAGAAGAAACGGTGAATGAGGAATCGGACGAATCCGACGGGGAGGTCAGTGAAGAGTGGTCCGTTGGGGATTGGATGACCCTTGAGCATATCGTCCACCGCCTTACGGCGGCCACGCAGAATGGAACTTGCAGTGTGGAAAAGCGTGAGTATGCCATTTCCAATGGGCTGCCAAACCTGTGGCGGCCTTATTATCCGGCGGCGTGTTCCTGCAATTCCGGCAGGGTTACATACTGCAAGGCGGCCTCGCTCGTCGCCTTCAGAATGACGGGAGCCGCATAGCCCGCATCATATGCTTCCTTCCAACGCGCCGCGCATACACACCATCGGTCGCCCGGCTTGAGGCCGGGGAAACCATACTCCGGCCGGGGCGTGGACAGATCGTTACCCGCCGCCTGCGAGAAAGTGAGAAACGCTTCCGTGACTTCAACACAAACAGCGTGACATCCGACGTCTTCTTCCCCTACTTCGCAACTGCCGGTTCGATAGAACCCCGTAAGCGGATCGGTGCTGCAGGGAATCAGCGCTCCGCCCAATACGTTCCGCTGTCTGGTGTTTTTCGGGTCATTCATTTCGTTCCTACTCCACGCTCACACCCCGAGTCAACGCACATAAGTGGGACCTGCGGATTGCTAAAAGATGAAACCCAGCCCCGCGGACGCCACCCAATCATCGTCGCCGGAGCTGACCCGGCGATACCCGCCGAGATTCAGCAGCAACTTCCTCACACTGAACTCGACTTCCAAGCCGACAAAGGACTGGTCCTCATCCAGGTCTACGGGCTCGATCCATGTCTGCAGGAAGGCGATCTTAAGGGCGTGCCCCGTGCGTCCCTCACCCGTGTTATCCCATCCGAATGACAACTTACCTCCGCCGATACCGGCTTCCGCCTGCACGGTGGGCCGATGATGACCGGCCGGCTGGCCTAATCGCAATCCGGCGGCTCCGCTGACAATCAGCGGTGTGGACGCCCGCAGAACGAGAAACCCATCGACGGCTTTTGCGGCAGGCACCCCGCAGCACACAGCAAGAGCCAGTATCATCACGACCTTCTTCATATGTTTCCTTCCTCTGGCCGACTTCCATCGTCCGGATGAGAATGTGTCGGACTCCCTGCCACACCATCCGTGGCGCACAACACACCGCCATTGAGCACCGAACCCGACGCCTTGTCAACCGTCATGAGCAAAGCTGAGCAAAGCTGTCATGAGCAAAGCCAGCCGAATACAACATACCATCCCACCTCCTTACCATGGTTATCCCTATCGTTGTTATTGACTTTATGCGCATATGCGCATATACTGAATATATGAACTACAAACAGGCGAAGAAGAGGGCGGAGGTTCTGAAGGCGTTGGCCCATCCCATTCGGGTGCTTATTGTGGAAAAGCTCAAGCAGGGGGATCGATGTGTCTTCGAACTCAATCGGCTCGCCCGAATCAATCAATCCAATTTGTCGCGGCATTTGGCCGTGCTGAAGAAGGTCGGAATCGTAACGGAC
>SKZA01000395.1 GCA_007127595.1 Kiritimatiellia bacterium | reverse complement strand
TTCCCTGAAACACGTGTTCGGCGGGGCCGGTGAGGGTTACGTCCTCGGCGCCGTCGTCCGTGAGGCGATAATCGACGGCCAGTTCGTGGCCGCCCGCCGTGGAAATGAGGACGGGCGGCGTGACGCGGCCCGCGCGCCCGGCAAGCAGGCCCGCCGCAACGATGCCCGTACCGCAGGCGGGCGTTTCCGCTTCCACACCGCGTTCGTATGTGCGGAGTTTCAACGAGTTTGTGCCTGTGACGGTGATCACATTGACGTTGGTTCCGCCCGGCGCGAAGTCGTCATGATAACGAATCCCGGCCCCCAGCTTCGGCAGGTCCACCGCGTCGACATCTTCCATTTCGATGACGACATGCGGCACGCCGCTGTTGACGAAATGATAGCGCACGGTTTCCCCGTCGAGTTGCAGCGACTGGTCGAGTCGCCAATCCTTCGGCGGGGTCATGGTCAGGCGTACGATCTCGCCCTTCACTTCCGCGCCGACCGGTCCGGCAAGCGTTTCGAATGTCATTGTATCGGGCGCGACGCCGATTTCGTGGGCGAACCGCGCGATGCAGCGCGCGCCGTTGCCGCACATATCCACTTCGCCGCCGTCGGGGTTGAAGAAGCGCATACGAAAATTGGCTCGTTCGGAGGGCTGTATCAGCAGGATGCCTTCGCTGCCCACGCCGGTGTTGCGCGCCATGATGTCCGCCATCCACGCATGGTCATGGATGGGAAACGTCTGCTGGCGATCGTCCACGACGATGAAGTCGTTTGCGGCGCCGTGCATTTTATGGAAGGGAATGAGCATGGGGATGGTATTTTCAGTGTTCAGTGTTCAGTGTTCAGTGTTCAGTGTTCGGGTGTCGGGTGTCGGGTGTCGGGTTCATTCGGCAATCCGCATTCAGCATTCGGAATTGCTTCGGGCGCTCGGGTTGCTTGACGGGTTGGGCGGTTTCTCCTACCGTTTCGATTCATTTTTAAGCGAAACTATACGAGGAACATCATGGATCTGCAAAGTCTATTCGCCGAACGGATTGGCGGGAAATCATTCGGTCAGAGCACCGAGATATATAAGTTCGAAAAGATCAAGCGGGCGAAAGCGGCGGCGCGCGAGGCGCGGCCGGACGTGGAGATCCTGGATTTCGGTGTGGGGGAACCCGACCGGATGGCGCCGGAGGTGATCCGCGAAGCCTTGAAAAAGGCGGTGGATGACCCGGGGAACCGCGGTTATGCCGATAACGGCATCCGCGAATTCAAGGTGGCCGCCGCGCAGTACATGAAGAACTTCTTCGGCGTGGAGGATCTTGATCCGGATACGGAAATCAATCATTGCATCGGCGCGAAACCCGCGCTGGCCATGCTGCCGCTTTGCTTTATCAATCCCGGCGACGTCCTGTTGACTACCGTGCCGGGCTATCCGGTGCTGGCGACACATACGGCCTATGTGGGCGGGGAAGTCCATAAACTGCCGCTCAGGAAGGAGAACGGTTTCTTCCCCGATCTGGCTACCATTCCCGCCGATGTGGCGGCGCGTGCGAAGCTCTTCTACGTGAATTATCCGAACAATCCGACCGGCACGGCGCCGACGGAAACGTTCTATGACGAACTGATCGCATTCGCGCAAAAGCACAACATTCTCATCGTGCAGGATGCGGCGTATGCGACGCTGATTTACGGGCGGGACCGCCTGTCCATCTTCAACCGGCCCGGCGGCAAGGAGACGGCCCTGGAAATACACTCCATGAGCAAGAGCTATAACATGACCGGCTGGCGACTTGGATTCGTGGCGGGATCCGCACAAGCGGTGAAAGCGTATGCGGAAGTGAAGGACAACGTCGATTCCGGTCAGTTCAAAGCGATTCAAGTCGCGGCGTGCGCGGGGATTGCCGACGTATCGATTTCCGAATCCATCCGCGCCCATTATCAGCGGCGCCTCGAATTGATCGTGGCGGCACTGAAAGAGGTGGGCTTTGACGCCGCGATGCCGGGCGGCAGCTTCTTCCTGTACGTGGCCGCGCCGACCGGTGCGGGAGACAAGGCCTTTGCCAACGCCGAGGAAGCGTCGCAACACTTGATTCGGGAAGCGTCCGTATCCACCGTGCCGTGGGACGACGCCGGCGCGTTTCTTCGATTTTCGGCCACTTTTGAGTCGGCAGGTGAAAGCGATGACGCGCGCGTGGTGGACGAACTGAAGCAACGCCTGATGGCGTTGCGCTTGAGATTTTAGTGGTCGTCGCGCCCTTTGCCTGCTATGGTTTCGGCCACAATTAAAGGAGAAATCGTTATGAAATCATCCGCGTTCAAGTCGTTGCTGGCCTTGTGGTCCATGCTGGTCCTTTCCGGTTGCATTGAGACCAGCTCGGTTTTGCAGGTGAACAAGGACGGTAGCGGGACCATCCTGGTCCGGGAATTCCTTTCACAGGAAGCGATATCCATGTTGGGCGGCTTCGAGGATATGATGGGTGACATGGGCGCCGCCGATGATCAGGAAATCGAAGGCTTGTCCGATCTGCCGGTATTCCTGCAGGGGATGGTGCGTGAGCGCGCCGGCGAGTACGGCGAGAATGTGCGTCTGACCGCCGTACGCGAGTCGACCAACGATCGCGGGTGGAAGGGCTATATGGCGCGCTTCGAGTTCGACGACATCAACGATGTGCGCCTGGCCGCTGCGATGGGGCCGGATGAAGAAGAGGGCGCCTCAGAAACGGAATATGAGATTCAGTTCACCCCTGGAGATGTGGCCGAGTTGCGGCTTGTACCGCGAGCGACCGCAGCCCCGGCAACGCGTGATCCCGCGCAGGACCCGGCCGTGATGCATGAATTCGAGATGGATACGGTCGAAGTCGAGGCCATGGACGAATCGGATATGAACGCGTTTATGGATATGGACTTTGATATGGATATGGACATTGATTTCGGCGACATGATGGAAGGAATGGAAGGTGCCATGGGAGATATGTTCGCCAATATGTTCAAAGGCATGCGGATGAGCATGTTCATTGATGTGGAAGGCGAGATCGTTGAAACCGATGCCCAACATCGTTCCGGGACCCGCCCGAATCGTATCGCGCTTCTGGATATGAATATGGATGAGCTGATGTCTCATCCGGATGCGATGAATTTGATGATGAGCAACGATCCGCAGGCCATGTATCAATTGCAGGAGGAAGGCGTGCCCGGCTTGCTCATGGAAAACCCGGAAAAGGCCATTACCATACGGTTCAGATAAGAAGGCGTTTCCCGGGATGGGCGAGTGGGGCGTCTTGGGGGTCGTCCCGCGCGCACAATCTCCAATTGCCAATCGCTAAACTCCATTTAGGGGGTTGACCGCTCATGTGTGCTTCGGCACGATTTGAGCAACGTTTTTCTCCACAAAAGAAGGGGGCAAAGCGCGTATGTTTGATCGAATGAAGCTGACGTATATCTTTTCCATTGGGATCCTTGCGGTGACGCTGTGTTTCGGCGCCGGCATGCTCGTGACCCATTCGGTTTGGGCGGGATCGGGGAAAGAAGCTTCGCCGCCTCCGGAAGAGCTGCCCGCGGATGTTGAGCGGTCGCCCTTTGAACAACGCGTGGAAATCATTGCGATGTCCTGCGCGGCATGTCACGGCACGGACGGGCGAAAGGCCACGGCCATTCCGGCGCTTGCGGGCAAGCCGTTTCCCGTGCTGCACGCCTTGTTGACTGCGTTCAAGAACGACCAAATGCCGGACGCCACTGTCATGCCGCGCCTTGCAAAAGGTTATACGGACGAAGAATTGCGGGCCGTGGCGGAGTACTTTGCGGCGCTGGAAGTGGAATGATCGTATTTCGGGAGTGTCTGACATGATGCATCGATCCATTACTCGCAGGGAATCGCTGAAATGGATGAGTCTGGCCGGTCTTGGAACCGCGCTGGGCTTGGCTGGGCGGCCTGTTTGGGCGCAGCCGTCGGGCGGAAAAGTGGTCGTGGTCGGCGGCGGATTCGGTGGGGCCACGGCGGCGAAATACCTCAAGCGCCTGGCGCCTGCGCTGGACGTCACGCTTGTTGAACCGCAATCGCGGTACATCACATGTCCGTTCACCAATCTGTATTTGGGCGGCATCCGCGCGTTCGACTCGTTGTGGCATGATTTCGATGAATTGCGGGAAAAGTATGGTGTGCGCGTGGTCCATGACTTGGCCGAAGACGTCGACGCGGATCGTCGCATCGTAAAGCTGCAGGGCGGCGAAGCGCTCGCGTGGGATCGCCTGATCCTCTCGCCGGGCATCGATCTGCGCTGGGGCGCATTGGAAGGCTATGACGAGGCGGCGGCGGCCAAGGCGCCGCACGCATGGAAGCCGGGCTCGCAGTCGCGCCTCTTGCGAGAGCAGTTGAAGGCGATGGAGGACGGCGGCGTCTTTATTCTCGTCGCGCCTGATAACCCGTTCCGCTGTCCGCCCGGCCCTTATGAACGCGTGAGTATGGTCGCCAACTACTTCAAAAACCATAAGCCCAGGTCCAAGATCTTGCTGCTCGACGCCAAGGACGGCTTTTCGAAACAGGGCCTGTTCATGGCAGGTTGGAAAGCGAATTACGGCGATATGATCGAATGGGTCAGCCGCTCGAATGACGGACGTGTCATGCGGGTGGACGCCGATCGGTTGGAAGTCGAAACAGAATTCGGCGCCGTGCATAAAGCCGACGTGCTCAATGTCGTTCCTCCACAAAAGGCCGGCTTCATCGCCGCACGCGCGGGCGTCACGGACGCATCCGGCTGGGTGCCCATCAAGGCACGTACGTTCGAATCGCAACAGATGCGCGGCATCTATGTGATCGGCGATGCGACCCAAGCGGCGCCGATGCCGAAGTCGGGTTTCGTCGCCAACACGCAAGCCAAGGTAACAGCGCGCGCCATCGTTGCGGACTTGGCGGGTGAAGCGGCCCCCGATCCAAGTTGGGCCAACACGTGTTACAGTCTCATTACGCCGGAATGGGGCATCAGTATTGCCGGCGTCTATGAGGTGCATGATGATTTGCTGCGCGAAGTGCCGGGTTCCGGCGGCGTCAGTCCCATGGATGCGGGACCGATTTTCCGTCGCCAGGAAGCGGAGTTCGCGCGGGCCTGGTATGCGGGCATTACCCAGGATGTCTGGGGCACCCGATCTTCCTGAACGCGTCCATGAGCCATCTCCAATTAGTCGCCTGGTTCGGCTTCATCATCGGACTGCTCTTTGGTGTCGTGGGGCAACGTACCCGCTATTGCACCGCAGGCGGATTGCGCGAATGGTGGACGGAGGGCAATCCGAGGCGGGCCGCCGCGCTGTTGGTTGCGCTGGCCTGCGCCGTGGCCGGCACGCAACTGCTGGTGGCCTTCGGCTGGGTGGACCTGCGCGCATCGCTTTATCTCCAAACGTCTTTCTCATGGCTCCTTATTCCGGTCGGCGGCGTGTTGTTCGGCTACGGCATGATCCTGGCGCGCGGTTGCGGTTCACGTGCGCTCGTATTGCTGGCCTCCGGCAATCTGCGCTCGTTTGTTGTGCTGCTTTGCCTGGGTATCGCCGCGGCCGTAACGCTGACGGGCCCGCTGGCGGTGTGGCGTCTGGATCTGGCGGAGGCGACCTCCGTTTCGTTCCCATGGCCGGAACCGAGCTTCGTGGGGCTCATCGAATCATGGGGCGTGACGCCCGGCGCCGTGCGTTGGGGCTTTGTGCTCGCGGTTGGTCTGGCGCTGATTGTGCCGGCGCTTACGCGGATGGGATTGCATCGCTATCCGCGGGAAGCCGCGGGCGCGGCATTGATCGGTCTGTTGATCCCAGCCGGTTGGTTGGTCACCGGCCATTTCGGCGCCGACGACTTCGAGCCGGTGACGGTTGAAAGTCTGACCTTTGTGGCGCCGATCAGTGACGCCATCCAGTATGTCATGCTGTCGACCGGTATCCGTGCCGGGTTCGGTGTGATCGTGGTCGGCGGGGTTCTGGTCGGCGCATTGATCAGCACATTGATTGCACGTGAATTTCGCTGGCAGGGTTTCGACTCGCCGCGCCACATGTTGCGATCCATGACCGGCGGTGTTATGATGGGGATCGGCGGTGCGTTGGCGCTCGGCTGCTCCATTGGACAGGGTTTGAGCGGGCTCTCCACACTCGCCATGCCATCGTTTCTGGCCGTAGTCGGCATTGTGCTCGGCGCACGATGGTCCGTGCGTATGCACGAGACGGTTCCTTCGCGAGTGACCGTTTGATCCAAGAAACAGCGGAATCATGCTAGATGCCAAGACATATAGGGTTAATTCTAGAACCTATCCCATAACCGAATTACGGCTCCGCAGAGCGTCGCCCTCCAGATGGATTATGAAGAGGTTCTCGGTACAAATGGAGGGCGAGGCTCCTGCCGAGCCGGGTTCCGGGATAGGTTCTAGTCTCTTCAACGCAGCCGAATGCTCCCTGCTGGAGCAGGGAGCTACAAGGAAGAGGCCGAGGGCGTTCGTATTCATCGCCGCCCTCGCGGCCTGCGCGGTCATGGTCGGTTGCGAGCGCGCTCATGCCGCCCGCGCCGCGTGGGAACGCGTCGAGGTGATACAAACGTTATTGGATGGAGCAAACCCGCAGCGCACCGGCGTCACGCTGGACCTGCCCTCCGTCACGCAGGATGGCAGCTCGGTCCTGGTGACGGTGAGCATCGCCCGACCGATGACGGACGATGATCATGTGGAAGCGGTGTATTTGTTTGCGTTGGGGAATCCTTCGCCGGAATTAGCTGAGATATCGCTGACGCCCTTGGCGGGCAAGGCGAGCATTTCGACGCGTATCCGTCTGGACAGCTCGCAAACGGTGGTGGCGCTTGCGCGTACCAGCGGCGGCGAGTGGCTGGCTGCCTCGCGCGACGTGCGCGTCACGGTCAGTGGGTGTCTCTCGCGCGATGATTCCTACCGGGCGGAGGATGTCCTGCTGACGCGCGTACGTGTACCGCCGCGCGCGCGCGCCGGCGAGACCGTCGACGTGCGCACCATGATTAATCACCCGATGGAAACGGGCTTGCGCACGAATGCGGCGGGCGAAACGATTCCGGAGAACATCATTCATACGTTCGAAGCGCGTCTGGATGAGGCGCCGGTATTACAGGCGCGTCTGCATCGAGCCATTGCGGCGAACCCCTACCTGCTTTTCCATGTTTCCCCCCCGGCCTCCGGAGAGTTGCACCTGACGTGGGAAGAGGATACGGGTCGCACGGT
>SKZA01000304.1 GCA_007127595.1 Kiritimatiellia bacterium | reverse complement strand
TCCGCCCATTCCGGTGGCTCCGGCCTTCGAATCGGTCATCGGCTCCCTTGAAGAACGGGAAACGTCCGTGCTCGAAGCGCGCGCCTACGAAAACCGGATACTCCCTCTCGCCCACGCGGAGGCCGACGAATTGGGTTGGCTGGCGCGCGCGGACCGGGCGCGTCGCGTGGACACGGCTCAGGCCGACGCGGACTTGTTCATGACGCGCCTGGCGATTCACGAGGAATTGCCGCGGGTTTACACATCGCGCCTGTATCTGGACTCGTTACGCCGCGCCCTGATGCCCGTGCGCAAATACGTGGTCGCGGTTTCCCCGGATCTCGAAGTGATCATTCTGAATGCGGAAGAACGGTTGCGCCCGGACCTGTTGGATTTCGGGCCCGGCCGTGGAGAGGATCGGTTCCTATGAAGTCAAACAAGACCCTGTTTATCGGAGGCGCGCTCGTCGCCTTGCTGCTCATCATGTTGCAGTTGATCTTCATCGTGCGGGAAGGCGATGCGGTGGTCGTTACCACGTTCGGTAAACCGGTTCGGGCGATTACCGACGCGGGATTGTACGGCCGCATGCCCTGGCCGATCCAGCGCGTCTACCGTTTTGATCAACGCATACAAAGTTTTGAGGGGCCGCATGAACAATTACTGACCCGCGACGGGAAAAACGTGCTTGTCTCCGTGTACGCGGGCTGGCGGATTTTGGAGCCGGTCTCCTTTCTCGAACGCGTCGGGTCCGCCGACCAGGCAGAACGCAATCTGGAAGGACTCCTGCGCAATTTTACCAGCGCGACGGTCGGACGGTACACGTTCGCGCACCTGGTGAACGTCGATCCCGACGCCATCCGTTTCGACGACATGGAACGCGAAATACTGGAAGCCCTGCAGCAGGAAGCCGAAGACCGGTACGGGATCGGCGTGACATTCATCGGTATACGCCGAATCGGCCTTCCTGAGGCTATCACCGAGCGCGTCTTTGCCCGCATGCGCGCCGAACGCTCGGAGTTGGCCGAACGGTATCGGTCTGAAGGTGAAGGCGAAGCATTGCGTATACGGTCCGAGGCGGACAGCGAACGGGAACAACTGCTGGCGCGCGCCGCCGCCGATGCGAAACGGATTCGCGCCGAGGGCGAAGCGGAAGCCGCCGCCTCCTATCGCGTATTCAGCGAACATCCCGAACTGGCCATGTTTCTCCGTAAGCTGGAAGTGCTTGAAGAAATTATGACCAATCAGACCACCGTTGTCTTGAGTTCCGATGCCGAACCGTTCGATCTGCTGAAAGGACCGGGCAAACTTTCGGATTAACGTCCCTGTGATGACAAAACACGACGCCATAGCAAACGACCAGGATCCCGGGCGCGCCGCGTTGGCCGACGCCTTGCGCGTCAGTTTCCGGCTGCTCATCGTGACGATGCTCCTGTTGGGCGCCGCGTATCTATTATCCGGTATCTACATCGTGCAGGAACATCAACGCGCGTATGTACTGGTGTTTGGCCGCATCACGGGCGTGGGCGACGAGCGAGTAAAAGGCCCCGGCTTGCACTGGACCTGGCCCAAGCCGATCGCCGAGATCATTCGCGTGCCCGCCGAACGCATTCACAGCATTGAAATCGACACGTTATGGCACCACGACACGACGCGGGGAGATCGCGCACACATGCGCCCGCGCTCCCCCGCCTTACGACCTGGAATCGACGGTTATACATTGACCGGTGACGCCAACATTCTGCATTCCCAGTGGGCCGTACGCTACACGTTGCGCGATCCGGAAACGTATCTGTTTCGTATCGCCGACGCGGAGGACGTGCTGCGCAAGGAACTTGATCGGGCGGCCACGCGCATTTCCCATCAATGGGCCGTGGACGCCGCCCTGCGCACGGACATCGAGTCGTTTCGTCAGGACGTCGATCGGGAACTGCGCAGTCGACTGCATGAACTTGATCTCGGCCTGCAACTGCATCGGCTGGATTTGTTGAGCGTGACGCCGCCGCGGCAGGTCGCCTCGGCCTTTGAGTCCGTTATTGAAGCGGAACAGGATCGAAGCCGGCTGGTCAGCGCGGCGCGCGCCCACGCCGCTCGCGTGCATAACGAAACGAAAGGCGAAACCAGTCGAATTGCGGCGGAAGCGCGCGCGGAGAGACAACGTATCGTGAGCGAAGCGGAGGCCGACGCAGACTTCTTCCGCGCCGTCCTGCAGGAGTTTCGCGACAATCCGGAAGTCATCACCGCTACACTCTGGCAAAATCGAATCCGTACCGTGTTGCAAAAGGCGGACGCGCAGTACGTGGTACATGAACGGGACGACGGGATGCAGGAACTACGATTACTCATCCCCTCCCCCCGCTAAACAATCCCCCATAACGAACAACCATTCATGCAAGCGCAATCACAAGCCGACATTCAACCGCGTTCCACGGCGTATTTGGTCGCCATGCTTTTCGGCGCGGCGCTGGTATTGAATTCGTTTCTTGCAAGCGCGCTTTATCCGGACAATCCGACGGCGTCCGACATCAGCGCCTTCATCGGCGCCCTGATCCTTGCCCTGCCCATTTTCCGATCTGCCGTCATCGACCTGTGGCGCGGGAAGATGATGATGAACGAGTTGGTTGCGCTGGCCGTGCTGGCGGCCATGGCCAGCGGCGATTATCAAACCGCGGGGGTCATCGCCTTCTTCATGCTGTTGGCCCTGGTCATTGAAAGCCGATCCGCCGCGGGCGCACATCAGGCCATCGAGAATCTCATTCGCATGACGCCGTCCACGGCCCGGCGCATTCGGGCGGACGGAACGGAGGAAGAACTCCAGGCTGCGGCGTTGACGGTCGGCGACCGGGTACGCGTGCGGCCGGGCGAGAATATTCCGGCTGATGGCGTCATCCGCAACGGGCGCACGACGCTGAACGAAGCAACGATTACCGGCGAATCCCTGCCACGCGACAAGGAACCCGATGAAGATGTCTTCGCGGGCACGCAAAATCTGACCGGCGTCATCGAACTCGAGGTCACGCGCGTCGGCGAAGACACCACATTGGGACGTGTACGCGAACTGATTCTGGCTGCGGAACAGTCCAAATTACCCATCACCCGCATGATTGATCGCTATGCCGCCTACTACACGCCCATCGTATTGATGCTGGCCGCACTGGTATGGTTTTTCACGGAAGATTGGGATCGCGTGATCGCCCTGCTGGTAATTGCCTGCCCCTGCGCGTTCATTCTGGCCACGCCGACCGCGATGGTGGCCGCGCTCTCCGCGGCGGCGCGGCTGGGCATTCTGATCAAGAGCGTGACGGACCTGGAAGAGTCGTCCCGCATCAACGCCTTCATCTTCGACAAAACCGGCACGTTGACCAGCGGCGAACTCGGCGTGACGCGGCTGGCGCCATGTGAACAACAGAGCCCTTCCGACCTGGTGTATCTGTCCGCAAGCGCAGAACGATTCAGTAATCATCCCGCCGCCCTCGCCTTGCAGCGGCTCGCGGTGGAAGCGGGACAGGAATTGGTCGATCCGGACGACTTTCACGAAGAACCCGGCCAGGGTGTTCGGGCCCGCGTCGAGGGAGCCGTCATCCTGTCCGGTCGCGCCACCTGGCTGAAAGCGAATGGGATTAACGATCCGCAATTGGATAAGGATCACGCTGAACATGTACAGGGGCTGAGCGCCATCTTCGTTGCGCGGGACGGCGTGTATCTCGGCTGGGTCGGTTTTCAGGATCAAGTGCGGGAGGAAGCAAACGACTGCGTGCAACAACTCAAACGACTGGACGTCAAACGAGTGGCGATGGTGACGGGAGACCGGGCGGGCGTGGCCGAGACCATTGCAGACTCCATTACGTGCCCGGAATACCTCGCCGAATGTCTGCCACAGCAGAAAGTGGAGTACGTCGAGCGGGTCCGCGCGGAAGGTTATCACGTGGCCTTTGTCGGCGACGGCGTCAATGACGCCCCGGCCCTGGCGGCCAGTGATATCGGTATCGCCATGGGCGCGGCGGGCAGCGATGTGGCCATTCATAGCGCCACGATCGCCTTGATGAACAACGACCTGCGCCGTCTGCCCTTCCTCATCGAGCTCTCCCGGTCCGCCCGTTTTGTCATCCATCAGAATCTGGCCATCGGCGGACTGTTCATTCTCGGCGGACTTACCTTATCCGGGCTCGGACTCTTGAGTCCCATTCTCGCCGCCATCGTGCATAATCTCGGGTCCTTGATTGTTGTATTCAACAGCGCAAGATTAATACGTAAAGGCGAAGACTTGGAAGGCGCGCCCGAGCCGTCGCCATCGTCTTCCACCGCAAAACCCCTGATCGAGGCCGTCTCATGATTCAATCAGCCGAACCAACGAACACAACGGTGCACGCGCCCGTGGCGGAAGCACAAAACCTGGTCAAGGTCTTCCGCGATTTCTGGCGTCGCCCAAAGGTCCGCGCAGTAAACGACATTTCGTTCGATGTACAGCGCGGGGAAGTGTTCGGTCTACTCGGTCCGAACGGGTCCGGTAAGAGTACGACCATCAAGATGATGCTGGGCCTTCTACATCCCACAAGCGGACACCTGCGCGTACTGGGCCGGTCCCCGCGCGACGTAAAGGCCAAGGCGCGGGTCGGCTATCTTGCGGAAGAATCCTATCTCTATCCCTATCTTACGTCGGAGGAAACGTTGCATTTCTTCGGGCGCCTGTTCGACTTGAGCGCCGCCGAACGCAAACAACGCATCGAAGAATTGCTCGAAATGATCGGCCTGCAACACGCGCGCCGGCGCGTGGTCGGTGAATTCTCCAAAGGCATGGCGCGTCGCATCGGGTTGGCCCAAGCCCTGATCAACGACCCGGACCTTGTAATCCTCGACGAACCGACGTCCGGACTTGATCCGCTCGGCTGCCGGCAGGTGAAAGACCTGATTCGCGCGCTGGCGCGTCGCGGCAAGACCGTGTTGCTGTCGTCGCATCTGCTGGCCGATGTGGAGGATGTATGCGACCGGATCGCTATTCTCTACAATGGGCGCGTCCAGGCCATGGGCTCCATTCACGAGTTGCTGGAGCAACGCGACCGGTATCGCGTCACCCTGCCCGGCGAATTACCGCCCGAACAGTTCAAAGCGGTATTGGCCTCCATACGCAGTCATCTGGACGCCGAACCCGACGTGGACCATCCGCGCGTCGATCTCGAGCAGTTCTTCATCCGAATCATCGAAAAGGCGCGCAGCGACATTCAACAACAGTCGGGCGCTGCGCCCAGTCAGACCATCGCGGCGTATCTCGCACAAGCTCAAGACTCGTTGCCGCCGGAACCCGCACAGTCAGAGCACGACCTTTCCGACGAGGAACGCAGGAAGCGCGTGGACGAACGCTTGCGTCGATTGACGAACGATACGCCCGATGATGATTCGCCCAAGTCATGAACAGCATCTTCGCCATTGCCATTCTATCCTTGCGCAGCGCGATCCGTTCGAAGATCGTGTTGGTGCTGCTCTTCTTTCTACTCCTCACCTTGATCGGACTCCCCCTGAGTGTAAGAGGTGACGGGACATTGTCGGGCCACGTACACATTCTGCTGCGCTACACGTTGGGCTTGGCCACGCTCATTCTGTCCGTCGCCACGGTATGGGCCTCATGCGCGACCCTATCGACGGAAATTCGGGATCGTCAGATTCAGCTCGTCGTGAGCAAACCCGTCCGGCCCGTTCAGATCTGGCTCGGCAAATGGCTGGGGCTGGCGGCCATGAACGCTTTCTTTCTGCTGCTTTGTTTCGGGGCCACGTATGCGGCCCTTCGGTGGACGACCCAACCGCAGAAGCTTACGGCGGAAGAGGTCGAACAGTTGCATACCGAAATACTCGTGGCCCAGCGCAAGATCGCGCCCGTGACGCCGGACTTAACGGATGAAGTCATGAGGCAATATCGTGCGGGGCGCGCCCGCGGCGAATGGCCGCCGGATATGCGGACAACCGATATCCTGCCCCGCATTGAACGCACTGTGCGCGCACATGTGCATTCGGTGGCGCCCGGCACACGCAACCAATGGGTCTTCCGTTTGCCGCACGAACCGCCCACCGACCGCCCGCTTATTCTGCGCTATCGCTTCTCCGCGTCCGTTCTGGACCTCGAACCGGTGCCCGCCACATGGTCTGCGGGCGCCCCGGACGCGCCGGACCGGGACGTCACATCCGTCGAGGTCCCGCCCCGCACATGGCAAAGCCTGGCCATTGCTCCCGAACGGGTAACGGCCGACGGCACGCTGACCATCGAGTTTGCCAACCATCATGAACGAGCGGTTACCGTGATTTTCAACCCGGAGGAAGGGTTGCAGCTCATGATGTATGCGGGCGGGTTTCTGCCCAACTACTTTCGGGCCTACACGCTGCTTCTCTTTCATCTGCTCTTTCTGGCGGCTATTGGCATCACGGCGGGCGCCTACTTTTCCATTCCCGTCGCCGCCATGGCGTCATTCTATGCGCTGCTGTTACTTAACGCGGGCCGCCTTGTCGGCCGCATCGCCGAACGCAAAATACATGTGGCGCATCACCCGGACGCCGGATGGTTGGAACAGGCCATTGATGCGGCCGCCTTTGCGGTCTATCGCGTATTGCACTTGATCTTGCGTCCGCTGGAAGCAGCCAATCCGTTGGATCTTGTGGCCTTGGGCCAATGGATCGGCTGGTCTCAGGTTGGTTATATGCTGGTCGTGAAATTGCTTCTCTATTCCGGCATTTTGCTGGTGCTGGGCGCGTGGCACTTGCGCCACAAGGAGGTGGCCCTGCCATCATGAAACGCGTCGTCGGCATACTGATCGGAGTGTTAGTCGGACTCGCCCTTCTTTGGAGCGCGGGTTCGCTGCATCAACCCCTTCTGGACGCGCGCCGCGCGCATCAACTGGACCAGGCCGAGCCACTGGAGAACGCACCGCCTCTGGTCGTTTTTTCCACCGTTGCCCTTGGCGGGTTCAGCGGAATCATCTCCGATATCCTGTGGGTGCGCGCTGCGCAATTGCAGATGGACGGACAATACTTTGAACTTGTGCAGTTGGCCGACTGGATTACGAGACTGCAACCGCGCTTCGCCGAAGGTTGGGTCTATCACGCATGGAATCTTTCCTACAACGTGAGCGTCATGTTTCCTCGGCCGGAAGATCGATGGCGTTGGGTGCGGCACGGCGTCGAACTTCTGAGGGACGGCGGATTGCGCTACAATCCCACGCATCCCACGCTACATCGT
>SKZA01000322.1 GCA_007127595.1 Kiritimatiellia bacterium | reverse complement strand
CGCGCTCAACGAAGGAAACTCGTCGAACGCTCCGACCGACCCGCCGAGAAGGCGACGGTGTGATTGTGTTTCACAATGAGTCGGGCGCGATGTTATGAGAGGGCATATGTACCTGCGCGGGCTATGTTTCGTGTTATGCCTCCTCATCTTCGTCGGCGGTCCGTCGCCGAAAAGTTCTATCGCCGATGAGGGGCGACCGGGTCCCACTATCGAACTCTCCGCCGAATATGTCGGCCGCGCCGCGGTCGATCGCTGGAGCGATTCCTTTTCCGTAAATCACTATGCCGCGGAGATCGAATGGCTCGTGGCGTTGTTCGAGTATCATCACTTGCGTTACGACTGGCGATCACGCCTGGATGAAGGTGACCCGTGGGTTTCGCTCGAACGCATCAAGCCGGGCGTGCAGTATCTGCACCGATTTGACGAGCAATGGGGCTTCTGGCCGAAGATAGTGGCGGTCAGCGGCTACGAAGATTCGCCTTCGTCGCGTTCGTTGACATGGAATCCGCAACTGATTGGATTCTATCATGCGAACCCGCGCGCGACGCTCTATTTCGGTGCGGGCTCGCTCTATCATCCGGTCGGCCCCGTGTACTATCCCGTCCTGGGCGTCGCCTTGATTGCGGTGGATGAAGGTCGGTTCTCGGGCGCGCTGGGTTTCCCTGAAACCGTGGCCCGTTATCGGATCGATGATCGACTTGCGCTGAAAGCGGACTTCAATTGGGAAATTCGCTTCTACCAGTTGGCTGATGACAATCCAAACGCCCCCGACGGGTATCTGCGTACGGAAGATCGCGTGCCGGGCCTGTATTTGGAATATACGACGGCGAACGGGTTGACCGTGAGTCCGGGCGTCCGGTGGCATTTGGGCCGGTCGATCACGCTGTACGACGACCGCGAACGCAAGATCGAATCCTCGCGCGTCCGCGGCGCTTGGTCGGCGATTGTCACGATGGAATATACGTTCTGACGCTCCGGGCTCCACTGTGGACTGCACGGTCTCGTGGAGGGACGGACTCCTGCCTGCGGCGGGTCCCGTCCGATGTTCATCAAGACGAGGAATAGGACAACGCGGCGAGTTGGGACGTAGTGCAGTGAAGGCGGGCGATCACCCCTACATCAGCCTGTCATACGCGCGCACGGTTTCCTCCGCCGTGCGCTTCCATGAGAAATGCGCTGCGCGGTCCAATCCTTTGATGCGCAATGCTTCAGCGCGATTCGGGTCGGTCAACACCGACACGATCGCTTCCTTCAACGTCGCGCCGTCTTCGGGATCGACCAGCACCGCTGCGTTGCCGGCCACTTCCGGCAGTGACGCGCGATTACTGCACACCACCGGCGTCCCGCTCGCCATGGCTTCCAGCACGGGGAGCCCAAACCCTTCGTACAGCGAGGCCAAGACAAACACGTCGGCCTCCTGATACGCCTTCAATATCTCGTCGCCGGACACGTAACCCGGCCAGTCGATATGTTCCTGTAAATGTTCGCGTGTGATCGTCTCTTGCACCTCGGGATATCGGTCGTCGCGCGGTCCGATGATCTTTAGTCGCGCCCGGACTGTGCCTTCTTTTACGATTTCGCTGAATGCGCGTAGCAGGCCGGGCACATTCTTGTACGGGTCCATGCGGCCCACATAAAGAATCGTCTTTTCATCGCGAGCGGGGCGATCGATCGGTTCGTATTGGTCGGCTACACCTTCATGGATCGCCGTTACACGATCCGCTTCCGATTCCGGAATGGCCATGTGACGCAAGATGTCGTTTCGCGATGATTCGCTGACCGTGATGATGAGATCGGCTCGTTGTCCGACCTGGCGCATCACCCAGCGGTACACCGGATGAAAGCGCGTCTTCAGCGCCTTGGGCGTGTGTTCGGGAAACATCAGTGGGATCAGGTCATGTATCGTCACTACGCACGCCGTCCGCCCGCGCCGTCCGGCGGGAAACGCGGGGAAGGGGATCATGAAGTTCGTGGAATGATAGATATCCAACCCCGCGCGCCGGATCACCCCGGGCATACTCAACTGACTGCGCGGGGAAAAGGGGCCGTAGGGGATGAGTCGCGACGTGAAATTCGCGGATTGCTCCAGTTTCGCGTAGGCTGCCGTGCGGTCGCGCACTTCCGCATGTTGAAAGAAGAGCACATACTCGTTGGCCGAATCCACTTCAGCCAGGTGTCGGATCAGTTCTTGAGTGTAGGAGCCGATCCCCGTGATCTCCGGAAAAATCCAGCGTGCGTCGAGACCGATCCTCATGAGGCCACCTCTCGGTATAAGCCCCATGTCTCACGAGCCGTCTCCTCCCATTGATAGCGGGCGGCCTGGGCCTGTCCGGTCTCGACCCGTTTCGCGCGCTGCCCGGAATCGGCCAGCAGCGACGTGGCGGCTCCGGCCCATTCCTCGGCATCGTATGAATCGACGTAGGCCGCGGCGTCGCCCAACACTTCCGGCAGTGAACCCGCGCGCGAGGAGAGTACCGGCGTCCCGCAGCGCATGGCTTCCAAGGGCGGGAAACCGAACCCCTCATAAAGTGAGGGGAACATGAAGAGTTTCGCCCCGGCATAGAGCGCGGGCAGCCACTGTTCGTCCACGTACTCGAGATAGCGGATACGGGCTCGCTCGCGGGACGCATCCATGCGTTTCAGGATTGGTTCCACCTTCCACCCGCGCATGCCTGCAATCACCAAATCGCCGTCGAAGGATTCCATCTGCTCGAAGCATTCGATGAGAAAAGGGATGTTCTTCCGTGGTTCCAAGGTGCCGACAAACAAGAGATACGGCGCATCCAGTTTCAACGCTCCGCGCATGGCTTCAACGGCGTCTGAATCCGATGCGCCCATATTGGGGGTAAGCCCGAGGTGCACGGCTTTGACCCGGTCGGGAGCCACATTGAGCAGTTCCGTCATTTCGTCCGCCGAGAATTGTGAGTCGGTCAAGATCAGGTCCGCCCGCTCGATCGTCTTCCGAATTTGACCGTTCAAGTATTGCAGGTTCTTCGGTTCCGCCGCGTCCGGGAAGCGCATGAACGAGACATCGTGAATGGTGACGACGGTCCGGCCCCGGCGCAAGGGCGGGATAATAAAATTGGGGAAGTGATAGACGTCCGCCGAGCCGGCAAACCAATCGAACGCGGGCCAGTCGATGGTTTTCCATGCCTTCTGAACGATTCGTCCCGGGCACCAGGTCACGGCGCGTTCGGACGCGTTCGGTACGTGAAACGGCACGCCGCGTCGCTTGAAGTCGAAGTAGAACAGCGTCAGTTGATCCGGGCCCGCCAACGGGCCCAGATGTTCCACGAGCGATTTTGTATAGCGACCCACGCCCGCCCGCTGTGCGATGGCCGCCTGAATGTCGATGCATACTTTCAGAGTGCTTGCTTCCTTCTGGAAATAACGGCGAAAGCTTCGCAAAAGCGCGCACGGAAAGCAACGCGCGGATACGAACAGCATCTTTCTCCCACTACTTGAACTGTCATACAAAGTCACGATCGTGAATAAAAATGACAGTAAGGCATGGGCGGGAGGTTACATTTTGTGCGAGAGTTCGGCGACAAATCGGCGATGCAATTGCCATGCTCGATACCCTCTATAGTCAGATGGCCAGAGTGGGCGTGGCAATAGCGGGTCATCATGCATACACGCAGTATAAAGTGCCAGCTCCTCTCTTGCCAGCGTGCACAACTCCTCCTGCGAAAGTAGGTCCGAACGAAGTTGTTCAAGCTTCTTGTTGCATGTTGTAATGTACCACTCCTGTCCCACGTTCAGTCGGTTCCAATTCCATGCGCGATAAACGATCTCCGATGCCGGGCGGCCGAGTACACTTCTCGTTTCAAAGAGAAACGAATGTAAATCTACGTTTATGGCTTCCGACAAGTCATCGTATTCGGGTCGGATATCCTTCGGACTGATCCATAGGCTCTTCTGAAGGCCGCCCATTCGCATCCTTTTAAGGAAATGGCGCAGGGTGTCACGGTATGAGCGGTTCGCTTCCGGCACATCATACGTAAGCAGATACCAAATCCCGTTCCATTTCCGGGGCCAAGGTTCCTTCTTTCGGCACACAATGCTGGTGGCAGACTTGCCCTGGGGTGTTAACGCGATAACCCGCTCACGTCGTTTCCCGTGATATCGAACGATCAGCCCCTTCTTCTCAAGGCGACGGAGGGCGGAGTAATAGGCGGCGTTGCTTGTATAGCAGGAGCGGGATAGGAAGTGGGCGCCCTGAGTCGACATTTCCAGTCCGCCAACCAGCAGGTCCAACATTTGTTCAACCGCGCGCCTGCGAAACACAGTAGCTGAAAAATGGGGGTGATGAAGTGTGCCCACGTGTTCCCTCCCATCCTTCATTACTGTCGTTCAAATTCACGATCGTGAATAAAGATGACAGTAAAGAGATCTGAGGGGATTGTCGATAGCTTTATTTTCAGACTTGTCCCGACAGGGGGTGGACGGCATAGTGTGTCTCCATTAGGTTCGTTGGGGCGGGGAGACGTAATCCTATGACCGTACGGAGAATATAAAGACATGAAATTCGTAAAATGGCTGATCGTTACGTTGGTTGTTGTCATCGGAATCGCGGTTGTCACGCTTATCTTTTGGGGTGGAAACGTCATCAAGGAAGGTGTGAACCGGGTCGGCCCGCAGGTCTTGGGCGTGGATGTGAGATTGGAGGAGGCGCGCTTCTTCCCTTTGCGCGGCCATGTCAGCCTCTCGGGCATGTTTGTCGGTAACCCGGAAGGCTTTCATGCCGATAGCCTCTTTGAGATGGGACAACTCGAAATCGATCTCGATGTCAGATCGCTGTTCACCGACACGATCGTCATCAACCGTATCCTCATCGATGCACCGCAGATCACGTACGAGGTCGGCGCGCGACGGACCAACCTGGGTACATTGCTGGAGCAGTTGGAGGCGGCGAGCGACCCCGATGCGCCGAAGGAGAAGCGTGAAGAGGCACCGGAGGAAGTCGAGCCGGGCAAGAACGTCGTCATCAAGGAACTCATTCTCGCTGATGCCCGCGCGCAAGTCAGCGCTACCGCCATGCGCGGACGCGTGGTGCCCGTGCAGCTGTCCACCATCACGCTCAACGACCTGGGGGGCGAAGATCAAAGTCTTACCCAGATCACTACGGAAGTCATGAAAGCCATTGTCGGCGCCGTCGGCAATGCCGTGGCCGGCGCGGGAGACCTGCTGGGAGATGGGCTGAAATCTGCGCTGGAAGGCGCCGGCGCGATCACAGACTTCGCCACCGAAGGCGTGCGCGGTGTGACCGACGCCGTGGGCGAACGCGCACGGGGCGTGCGGGACCGATTGGGGAGGGACAGGGACGAAGACGACGAAGATAAGGATTCCGTTCCTCCTCCCGTAGAGATCCCTGACACGAAGCTGCTCGACGACGCGTCTGAAAAAGCTGAAGAAAAGATCCGCAGCGGCGCCGACCGCCTATCCGGCGCACTTGGCGGCCTCCGCAGCCGCGATAAGGACAAGGAAAAAGAGGAATAAGCCGCACGCAAAAAATCAGCCATTGGTTGATATCGCCTAGATGCTTGACATGCCAAACATTGGATTTATAGTGCAAGCATCAAGGATTTCTGATGGGGTTTTCGAAACAAATCATAACGCTGTATTGCGTCTTCTGCTTGTCTGTGGCCTGTCTTCATGCCGATACCGGTGGGCTGCTGCATGACGTAGATCAACTCGTACGAGTGCGTTCGGAAATGCACCGCGAACGCATCGAATGGGAAGCGCAACAGGAGGCCTTGCGGAATCGGATCCAGTTGCTCAAGCGCGAGCGGGAACTGCTGAAAACCCGAATAACCGAAACCGAAGTGGTGGCTGACGAGGAGAGCGAGGAATGGGTCGCCCTCGAACAACGCCGCACGCGACAGGAAGCGGCCATACGCGATGCAGCCCGCGCATTGGACCGCATGGATCGCCAATTGCCGGATGTTCATAAACGTGTCCCGGACGCATTGCGCGCTGAACTTAACCCGGCGGGGCCCGCCCGCACCTTCACGGATCGTCTGCGTAATACCCTTGCACTCGCCGCCGATATGCATCGACTCGACCAGGCCATTCATTCCCACCGCCAACTGATCGATACGCCCGCTGACGGTCGATTGCAGATGGATGTGATCTATCTCGGCCTCGCACAGGCGTATGCGGTGTCGCGCGACGACCGTATTGCCGGGCACGGCGTCTGGAATGGAGAAGACTGGATATGGACATGGAACCCCGCATGGGCGGGTGCGCTGCGTCAGGCCGTCCGAATCGTCGAAGGCGAACAACCGCCGCGTTGGCTGAATCTACCCCTCGTAATTGTGGGAGAGGAGCAACCATGAACGCGTTTTCCAATGATTGGAAAACCGGGGCTGCTTTTCTTCCAACGATTGGAAAACTGGCATCCATTTTCTTCCAACGATTGGAAAAATCGCCGAATTATTTTCCAATGATTGGAAAAATTGGCCCATTTTTTCCCAACGATTGGAAAAACGGGTCCCGAACCGTTCCAACGATTGGAAAACTGGTGTTGGCGGTATTCTTGCTGGCCGGGACGGCTGAAGCGAATGTCGAGCAGGCGCGTGAACAGGCGGCGGCGGATCTGGAGGCCGCGCGCGCGGAATTGGCCGAACAGCGTGAGCAGATCGCCCGCGAACGCGTTGAACGGACCAAAGAATTGGAGGCGTTGCAGCTCGAAGTTCGCGATTTGCGGGCGCAATGGCGCCACGTACAGCGCGCCGCCACGCAGCGGGAAGCGGAACGCGCCGCAACGCGGCGTCAGGCCGAAACGACGGACGCGGAACACCGCGCAATTCTCGCCATGTTGACCGAATTCCGCCGCGCGGCGGAGACACGTATGTCCGCCGCACAGTTGCAACGCCATCAGAAAATCCTGAAGCAGATTGACGACGCCATTCTGGAGGATGAGGGGACGGGTACTTCGCTGACGGCGCTGGCCCCGACGCTGGACTTGCTGCGCGCGGTGATGACGGACGATATCGCGAGTCGCACGTTTTCGGGCTATGCGCTGGACGAGCGGGGGCAAGCGATTGACGGTCAATTCGTGCGGGCGGGACCGGTCACGCTCTTTCGTGACACGGCGGGCACGCGGGCCGGTGTCGTCATGACCGATCCGGGCGGCGAGGCGCTGTTGTTCGCCGACCTGCCCGAGCGCGAACAGCGCCGTATTGGAGACTGGTTTGAAGGGGTGCGCGAGACGACGCCGCTGGATGTGAGCGAAGGCGCGTTGCTGAAGTTGGCGCAGGCGCG
>SKZA01000244.1 GCA_007127595.1 Kiritimatiellia bacterium | reverse complement strand
GGACCCCGATGACGGCGAAGATCAGCGCCACGCCGCCCAGCGAAAAGGCCACCGGATAGCCGGAGAAGATAAACAGCAGCAGCGCGACGAGCATCAGTGGGGGGAGCCAATGTTCCATCAGCTATCTCCCGGTTGATACGTGTCTGTCGGGAGACGCGTGCGCCCCTTGAGGAAGGCCCATCGTTTCACGGCGTCGGAAAGGCCCTGCAGCAGTAGAAGCAGAAAAGCGAGCGGGATCAGCGATTTGATCGGATAGCGGGGCAGTCCGCCCGGGTCCGGCGACATTTCCAGAATCATCCACGAATTACGGACGGGCGCCCACGAAACCCACAGCATGATGACGCAGAACGGAACCAGGAAGGCCAGGGTCCCGACCAATTCGATCCACGCTTGCGTACGCGGCGTGAAGCGACCGAACATGACATCGACGCGCACGTGCGCGTTGTGCCGCAGCGCGTAGGCGGCCCCGAGCAGGAATACGGCGCTGAACAGATACCATTGGGTTTCGAGCAGCGCGTTGGATGTGAGGTTCATGCCCCACGCGCGACCGGCGTATCGCGCGATGGCATTGTAGGAGCCGACGAGCACCATCAGGAAGGTTAGCCAGCAGGCAAACCGCCCGATCCGTTCATTGAGACGGTCAATCCGTGAGGCAATGGACAAAAGCGGCTGCATGGTCCGGCGTCGCCTATGCAAGCGACTTTTGCCATTCGATCTGTGCCTTGAGTCCGTCGTATACGCGGGTGGTGGGATTATAGCCGAGGACGCGTCGAATCTTTTCCGTATTCGCGGCGGTGTGCTTCTGGTCGCCGGGGCGCGCGGGTTGGCGATCGATCTCAAGCTTGCGGCCCATCAGTTCTTCCAGCATTTCGCGGACCTGATTCAGCGATACGATTTCTCCGCCGCCCACATTGAACACTTCGCCCAGCGCCTGGTCGCGCTTTTCGAAGGCGAGCAGGGTGGCCTGAACACTGTCCGGACAGAACGTGTTGCTGCGCGTTTGTTCGCCGTCACCGAACATGGTGAACGGTTCGCCGTTCAGCAGCGAGCGAATGAGGATATGATACGCCATGTCGGGTCGCTGTCGCGGCCCGTACACGGAGAAATAGCGCAGAATGGTAATCGGCACGTTGAAGTTGGCCTCGTACGCGCGGCACAATTGTTCGCCGGCAAGTTTCGTAATGCCGTACGGCGAGAAGGGCGCGAGAGTGGAATCTTCCGGGCCGGTGGCTTCCTTGCCGTACACGCTCGATGTTGAAACATAGATGAAGTGAGGAATGGCTTCGTCGCGTGCGGCGTCCAGGAGGCGTTGGGTGGCTTCCGCGTTGCAGGACGAATAGGATTGGAAATCGCTCCAGCTCTTCATTAAACCGGCCATGGCTGCGAGGTGAAAGATCACGTCGGCGCCGCGCACGACATCGCGCAGTTCGGAGGTCCGCAGGTCCAGTTCATGGAACTGAAAGGCCTTTTGCGAAAGCAAGCCTTTAAGATTCTGTTCCTTGAATGTGCGGGGATAGTAGGGGATGAACGCATCCACCCCGACAACCTCGTGGCCGCGCTCGACCAGCGCTTCACTCAAATGCGAACCGATAAAACCGGCCGCGCCTGTTACAATGCTTCGACTCATTAGCTGGGTACCTTCTCTTGCTGAATGTGCCGTCCAAGATAAACGCCCAGCGCCGCGGGATGGAAGGAAAAAGAAGGAGGACCATGGGAAGAAACAGGGGGTGGCAGTGACAGCCGAGCGCCACCCCCGCCCAGGAACGATAGGAGAGTCTTGCACATTCTGTACGGCATGGTGTCTGTTCCCCTATGCCAGTTCGTCCGCTTCGAGTGGAGCGTTCCGGACAAGCGACTCGGCCCATGCGTCCCGACCGGCCTCTCCGCCCGGACCGTCCGACGAGCCCGGATCGTCCCATGCGATAAGGCGGGTCCAGCGCGCGTAATCGACGAAGGGTTCAGCCGCACCGTGCGCATTGGCGCTGCTCCACTGATCGTACACGTGGGATCACAAAAAGAAAGGGACGAGGGGTCGGGCTTCATCCCCGCTCCCTCGTCCCTGGTCTTCTAGGTCCGATCAATAGCGATTGCGGTTGCCGCCACCGCCGCCGTAGCCCCCTCCGCCGCCGCCGCGCGGACGGTCTTCGCGGGGTTTGGCTTCGTTGACGGTCAACGGGCGTCCGTCGCAATCCTTGCTGTGCAATTCGGCGATGGCCTTTTCGGCTTCCGCCGGGGCGGACATTTCAACGAACGCAAAGCCGCGGGATTTGCCCGTGAACTTGTCGGTGATCAGGTTGCAACTGGTAACCGAACCGCACGATTCGAACAGATTGCGAAGATCGCTTTCGGTGGTATCGAACGACAGGTTGCCTACATATAGCTTGGTGGCCATATTACGTATCCTCTTTCTGCTGTGGGGAGATTTCCGTGACTGTTCCCGACTCGTTCGGGTTTCAGATCGACAGACACCATGCACTCGCAGGTAAAAGGCAACCTACCAACTCACTGAACAACTCTCTACAAGACAGCGCACAGCATGACGGCCCGGTGGGGAAAAGCAATCACCAAATATAGGTATTTTGGGGGTTACTCTTTTTGACCGCCCGCTGAGCTTTCGGAGTCTACCGCGGCTGGAATCTATCCCAAGACCACGATATCTCGGCACGCCGTGAGCGGCGGCCCGCAAAAAGCTCAATAGATCCGATTGTAGGGCCCGCGTTTACGCGGCGCCGAAAGGGTTTGGGATAGGTTCGCGTTGCTTAATGCGGGTTAATCCTTTCCGCGCTTTCGAGGTCATGATACCCTTCGAGAACGCGGTGGGGGGACTCGCATACCATGAAGATACGTATTGATTATCAAGCGACCTACGAATACGACGAACGGGTGTCGCTGTCCCCGCACATCATCCGCGTGTTCCCCCGACGCGACATGTTCACGCGCGTGATCGAACAGACTTTCCACTGCGGGGGCGGCGCGAGCGTTCAATTCCAGCGCGACCTGCACGACAACGAGACGGCTTATTGTTTCTTCCCGACGGACGCGCACCGCTTTGAGGTCACGCTGGACGCCGTGATCGAGGTGACTCCGCGAAATCCGCTGGATTTCCTGCTCGATACGCACGCGCTCACGTTGCCGCCGGTGTATTCGGACGCGGAAACCGCCCTCTTGGCGCCGCACCTCATGACCGCGTTTGCCACCCCGTTGCCCGCGCCGCTTGCGCCGGAGCCGGCCCGGCCGACGGTCGAAACGCTGATAACGATGCTGCGCTGGATGAACGATGAAATCGGGTACGAGCGCCGCGATGAAGGCGCGCCATTGCCACCGGAACTCTTGCTGGATCGACGCATCGGATCCTGTCGCGACTTCATGGCCCTTCTGGCGGAGGCCCTCCGGCAAAACGGCGTGGGAGCCCGACTCGTAAGCGGCTATCTCTGGGAGGAGCCGGCATTGACGCGTCGCGTGGCCGACAATGCCATGCACGCCTGGGTCGAAGCGTATCTGCCCGGCGCAGGTTGGCTTGCGTTGGACCCGACCAACGGCGTGTTTTGCGACCATCACGCGATTCCCGCAGCGGCCGGATTGACGCCGGAAGACATCGCCCCCGTCAGCGGCACCTACTACGGCGAACGGCAGATTCCCAGTCGTTTGACAACGCGCTTGAGGATTTCGGAAGCGCCATGAGCGAGCGGAGGGTGCATGCCGTGCTGGGGCTCGGCGTTCCCGGGCGCGGATTTACTTTGCGCAGGCCGGCGAGGACCGGGATCTCTCCGCTCCGTCCCTCGACAAGCTCGGGACTCCGGTCGAGATGGCGAAGAACAGGCGGGAAGAAGAAAAGGATGGTCATGTCGAGGCCTCCGAAGGAGGATCGAGACATCTCATGACTTCACCGGATGCCGCCCGAACGACCGGACGCTGAGGGCCTGCTTAGGGCATTACCCGGCTGGAACCATCAGTCGAGGCACAGCCCTTTCTTATTTGAAGCATACGTTTGACGCCGCTCTCTGGTGATAGCTTTACCTCATCGGACTTTGTGCGCTTTGGTCTGACCGTGTTGCTTGCGATTCAGCTTTCCCTGCGCAATAGTTTTGATGCATACGGCAAGCTGGACGAAAGGAAAACCCAATGAAGACATACCGCCTGCGAATAAACTTGGCCATGCTGGGGTGCGCGCTCTTCATCGTGGCGTGCGCAAAACAAGAACCGTTCGTGAATATCGAACACTACCGGCACGAAGACGGGACTTATCGGGGAAGCTTCATTGATCGGGGGTTGATCCAGGTCAATGTGCAATTCACGCTCGAAGACGGCGTGGTGACCCAGGCGGAGTTTCGGCATCTGGTGGGTATCGTGCCGGCGTACGATTGGACCACGGACCAGGAGCCCTATCGTTCCGTCATCCGGCAATACGACGAAGCGCTGCAATATCTGGTCGGCAAACGGTTGGCGGATCATTTGACGGACCTGTACGAGCCCGGTCCCATTGTGCAAACGGAAGTGGATGGTTACAGTGGAGCCACCATCCGGTCGGGCAAGATTCTCGCCGCATTCCGCGACGCCCTGCAAAAAGGGGTGTACCGGTATTAGGGGTGACCCAGAGAGAACCTACTTCGACCTCATCTTCCCTCCTTGGAAAAGTAGTGTGTTTGTCGGTGGCTGGCGAAGATCGAGATGTCTCCGCTCCGTCCCGCCCATATTCTCGGCGAGTAGGTGCGGGACTCCGGTCGAGATGACTTGAAATAGACAATAGGCCGCCGCCCATGCACAATGCACCGCTTCAACGAGATCACTTTCTTGAAGGAGACAGGTTGATGAAGCGACAGGTCGGCGTGTGTGCATGTGTGGCGGGGATTCTAACGGGCTGGACGCCATGCGGCGGAGCGAATCCTGAGGAGGAAGCATGGGCGTTGCCGGAACTGGTCATAACGGCGTCGCGCTCCCCGCGCGACCTGCAGTCGGAACCCTGGGCGCTGTACACGGTGGACGCGGCGGAAGGTTTGCACCGACTCGGGCGACGTACCACCGCGGATATGCTGCGCGAAGTCCCCTCGGTGATGATCCAGAAGACATCAAACGCGCAGACGTCTCCGTACATTCGCGGATTCACGGGCTATCAGACCCTGGCCTTGATCGATGAAATCCGCCTCAACAACACCGCCTTTCGCAGCGGACCCAACCAGTACTGGAATACGATCGATCCCTATTCAATCGAGCGTTACGAACTGATGCTCGGGCCCGGCGCGGTTCCGTACGGCAGCGACGCCGTGGGCGGCGTGTTGAACGCCCTGACCCCGGAAGCGCCGGAATGGACGGGCGCGGCGGAATGGAACAATAGCCTGCTGTATCGCGGCGCCACGGCGGAGCGGTCGCATATCGGCCGCTGGAGCACCGCCGCCCGGCTTATGCCCGAACTCGGGCTGGTCGGCGGGGTCACATGGAAGGAGTTCGGCGACGTGCAGGGCGGACGCCGGGTCGGGCGTCAACGCAAGACCGGCTACGACGAATGGGCGGCGGACGGCAAGATTCAGTACTTCATCACGGAGGACGCGACCTTGACGCTGGCGCATCAGTCGGTGCGCCAGGAAGACGCCTGGCGAACGCACCGTACGGTGTTCGGGAAGATTGATTGGAAGGGGTTGGAACACGGGGATGAACAGGTCCACCGTTTTGATCAAGGGCGCGATCTCACGTATCTCCGGCTCGAGGCCGACGATCCATTTTCGCACATTGAGCGGATGCAGATAACGTTGTCGCGGCACGCCCACAACGAGGAACGGGAACTCGTTCGCAACGACGGACGCCGCACGGTGGACGGCTTCGACGTGGAAAGCTACGGAGCCGGACTGCAACTGCAAAGCACGCACGCGTGGGGCACGCTCATCTACGGGGCCGACTATTATCGGGATCAGGTCACCTCCTTCGCCCGGGACTATGACGCGGACGGCTCGTTGACCCGTATCGGCTTGCAAGGGCCGCTGGCGGCGGATGCGGACTATGACCTGGCCGGGGCATTTGCCCAGAACACCGTGACGCTCTGGGATGGCGCCGCGGATCTGGTGTTGGGCGCGCGCTACACGTATGCGCGCGCGGATGCGCGACGGGTCGAGGATCCGGCCACCGGGGAACCCATCTCGCTCGACGAGCGATGGGATGCGTTGACGGGCTCGGCCCGCCTGCTGGTGCCACTAACCGCCGATCGGCGGCATGTGGTCTATGCCGGTCTATCACAAGGGTTCCGCGCGCCGACGATTCATGACCTGACCAGTTTCGGTGTGGCGCGCAGTGATGAAATCGAAATCCCCGCACCCGATCTCGACAACGAGGAATTTCTCACCTACGAAATCGGATGGAAAAGCCGCACCCGCGACTGGGTCATTCAACTCGGGTATTATTACACGCAGATCGACGGACTGATCGTCAAAACCGCCACCGGTCGCGAGCGCGACGGGTTCCGGGAAGTCACCAAGTCCAATGCCGGCGACGGCTATGTGCAGGGCGCGGAAGCCTCGTTGCGCTGGCGCGGTCATCCGCAGTGGAGCGCCTGGCTGAGTGGATCGTGGCAGGAAGGCAAGGCCGATGTCTTCACCAGCGCCGGGGAAAAGACCCGCGAACGCGACTACATCAGCCGCGTCATGCCGCCCACGGCGCATGCCGGCGTGCGCTGGCAGAATGTCACCGGTGCATACTGGCTGGAAGCGGCGGGGGATTTTGCCGCCAAGGCCGACCGGTTATCGGACGGCGACCGGCGCGACACGCAACGGATCCCGCCGGGCGGCACACCCGGCTATGCCGTAGCCGCGCTGCGCGCCGGCGTCATGGCGACGCGGGACCTGACTGTGACCTTGTCGATCGAGAATCTGTTCGACGAGGACTATCGCATCCACGGGTCCGGCGTCAACGAGCCCGGCCGGAACTGGATCGTGACCGCGCAATGGCATTTCTAAAATGCTGCCATGAGGTGGGGATGATAGTTTATACGATATTACTCATTTGTGGCTTCGCGCATGCTTCGCCAGAATGATAGCTTTTAGCTATTATCTTGCCCCCTTTGCAAGCTTCTGCCTGCCCGCCGTAGTCTTACGGAGGCGGGTTTAAATCCTCCCCTCCGTACTACAATCCGTCATATTCTTGTATTTGGTGCACGTTTCTCACCCACCCCTCGGTCCCCTCCAAGGAGGGGATGTTCCTTTCGTCGTCCTCGCTCTTATTCCTATCCTCTCCTGGGAGGGGTGCCGGTCACCTAAGCGAAGCGCATGGTGACCGGCGGGGTGGGTT
>SKZA01000300.1 GCA_007127595.1 Kiritimatiellia bacterium | reverse complement strand
TTCCATTATCATTGGACCGGAAAAGGATATTCCGGCGCCGGACGTAAACACGAACCCGCAAGTCATGTCCTGGATCATGGACACCTATTCCATGGGCGTGGGGTACTCGGCTCCGGGCGTTGTCACCGGCAAGCCGATCGATATTGGCGGCAGTCTGGGCCGTCACACCGCCACGGGGCGGGGCGCCATGCTGGTGTTGCATGAAGCCATCAAGCATCTAAAGATGAAGCCGGAGGAAACGCGTGTCGCCATTCAGGGGTTCGGTAACGTGGGCAGTTCGCTTGCCCGCTTTCTTGACGAATTGGGGTGTCGGATCGTGGCGGTGTGCGACGAATCGGGCGGCTTGTTCAACGAGAAGGGATTGGATATCCCCGCTTTGCTGGCCCATATGGACGGGCAGCCGCGCCGGCTGGTGGCCGGGTTTGATGGCGGCGATTTTGTGGAGGGCGCGGCGGCGGGTAACGAGGCGCTTTTTGCGGTGGATGCGGAAGTTGTCGCGCCTTGCGCGCTGGAGAATCAGATTACATCACGTAACGCGGACAAGGTTCGCGCGCGCATTGTGCTGGAGGGCGCCAACGGCCCCACGACGCCCGAAGCAGACGAGATTCTGTATCGTAAGGGGGTGCTGGTTCTGCCCGACATTCTCGCCAATGCCGGCGGCGTGACCGTATCCTATTTCGAGTGGGTGCAGGATCTACAGTCGATTTTCTGGGATTTGGAGAGTATCGATCGCGAACTGACCCGTATCATGACGCGCAGTTTTCATGACGTCCTTGCCATCGCCGAACGCGAAAAGTGCGATATGCGGTTGGCCGCCTACATGCTGGCGGTCAATCGTGTGGCCACAGCCGTCAAATTGCGCGGCGTCTTTCCCTGACGTGTGCCTGAGCGGTTGCCCGATTCGATGATTTCGGGTACGATCCTGAAGGTAGCGACGGTACCCTTGCGAGAAAGGAAAGGCTCATGGATCGGCCGCTTTTGCGGATCCTGATGATTGAAGACGACGCGACCAGTATCGAGCGCGTGTCCCGCCTGCTCGAAGAAGCCGCGGGCTTTGCCTACCAACTCGATACCGTGGGGTCATTGAAAGAGGCGCTCGACCGTATCCACGCGCACCCCTTCGACGTGGTCTTGCTGGACCTGAACCTGCCGGACAGCAAGGAACTGGATACGCTTGATCGCTTCTTGGAGGTGGCGCCACGTATGCCCGTCATTGTAATCACGGCGCAAAGCCATGAAGATTGGGCGGTAAAAGCGATTCAGCGCGGCGCCGGAGATTATCTCTTTAAAGACACGCTGGACGGGACGGGCCTCGTGCGCGCCATCCGTTATACGATGGGCCGCAAGCGTACGGAAGACGAGCTGGTCGAAGATCAAAATCTGTTGCGCGCGCTGCTCGAAAGCACGACCGACAACATTTACTTCAAGGACGCAGACAGCCGTTTTACCCGTATCAATGTGGCCTTGAGTCGTCATCTCGGCTTGAAGCATCCGTCGGAAGCCATCGGCCTGTCCGATTTTGACTTCTTTCAGCGATCGCATGCCGAGCAGTCCCGCGCGGATGAAGTGATGATCATGCAGGCCGGAGAGCCGGTGATCGATAAGGAAGAACAGGAAGTTCATCCGGACGGCCGCGAAACGTGGGTGTCCACAACGAAAATGCCGCTGCGCCGTCCGGACGGACGGATTGTCGGGACCTTCGGTATCTCTCGCGACATTACGCCCCGCAAGCGGGCCGAACAGGAACTGGAGGCGACGGAGACTTTTCTCACCTCCATCGTTGAAAACATACCGAACATGATCTTTGTGAAGGATGCGGATTCGTTGCGCTTTATCCGCTTTAACCGGGCCGGCGAAGAATTGCTGGGGTACTCGCGCGATGAACTGATCGGCAGGTCCGATTACGACTTCTTTCCCGAGGGGGAAGCAGACTTTTTTACGGCCAAGGACCGTGAGGTGTTGAATGGGGGGAAGGTCGTGGATATTCCGGAGGAAACCATCCGAACGCGCCATCTAGGCGAACGAATCTTGCATACGGTCAAGATGCCGATCCTGGATGCGGACGGGAAGCCGCAATACCTGTTGGGTATTTCCGAGGACATAACGGAACGGAAACGCTCGGAAGAGGCGCGTCAGCGTGCGGAGACGAAAGAGCGCGAGATTATGGAACGGACCGACCGCCTGAACACCATCGGCCTGTTGGCGGCGGGCATGGCGCATGAGATCAATAATCCGTTGCAGGGCATGATGAGTCATGTAAATCGGGCGAAACGCGGCATTACGGAGGATGACCGGGCGCTGGCCAGTTTGTTGATGGTGGAGCGTGGGATCGAAAGCATCTCGGCGCTTGTCCAGAAACTGCTGGCTTTGGGCAGTACGAGTCGTGGGTATGGCACGGAAACGGCGGAATGCGGTCAGGCGCTCCGATTCGTCTCCCAGCTCACCGAGTCACAGTTGTCGCGCGCGGGTGTGGAATTGCGCATGGAAGGCGATCGTGCGCCCATTCGTCTGGCCATCTCGGAGAAGGAATTGATTCAGGTGCTCCTGAATCTCATGATCAACGCGCGCGACGCCATGCCGGACGGAGGCGTCTTGACGATATCGGTCGCTTGCGAACACGGTATGGGCCTGATTCGCGTGCGCGACAGCGGAGCGGGGATGACGCCAGAAGTGAAACAACAGATATTCACTCCGTTCTATACCACCAAGGGCAAGCGGGGGACCGGTTTAGGTTTGGTGGTGGCGGCGTCGCTGCTCTCCGCGTGCGGCGGAGAGATCGATGTGGAGAGCGCCCCGGGAGAGGGAAGCGAGTTTACGCTCCGCATCCCCCTTGCGCGAGGTACATCATGAATGTGGAACGCATATTGATTGTGGACGACGATGAGTTGGTTCGGAGCGGCCTGGCGCTGGACCTTGAAGATGAGGGGTATGAAGTGTTCACCGCATCCTCCGCGGAAGAGGCGATGTCCATCCTGCAGCAGAACCCCGTGAATCTCGTGCTTTCTGATCTCGTTATGGCCGAGATGGGCGGCATGGATTTACTGCAGCGAGTCCGCCACCACCAGCCGGACACGGCCTTCATCATGATTACCGGACACGGCACGGTCGGGCGCGCGCTGGAGGCCGTACGCAGCGGTGCCAACGATTTCATCCAAAAGCCGGCGGACTCGGAGGTGATCCGCCAACGTGTACGCGCCGTCCTCGACGATCTGCGCCTACAGCACAACGTCCTTGCCGACCGACGCAAGGAACAGGAACGGCGTGAAGCGCAACAGAAGCGGTTTATTCGGGATCAACGTATGGTTTCGCTGGGGCGCTTGGCGGACGGCGTTTCCGAATACCTGTCCAAAGTGCTGGAGCCCATGTTCAAATGTCAGAAGGAAGTGTTCGACACGCTGCCGCCCGATCATCCTGCGCATGCGCATGCCGAAGATGTCGAATATGCCGCACGCAAGGCCATGTCATTGATCCAGGACCTGCATACGATCGGTCACGGCGCCCGGCTTCGGGTAGAGTTGCTGCAGCTGGAGGATATCATTCATGATTATTTGCGTTCTGAGGAGGTGGAGTCATTAAAACGCCTCGCGCCGCGTGTGCAATTTGCCTATCGCGCGGATGCCGAGTTGCCGCGCGTATCGGGCTCGTCCACACAGATCCAGGCGGCGATCAGAAATATCGTAGCGCACTCGCTGGAAGGCATGCCGGATGGCGGCGAGCTGGCCATGACGTTGACCACAGAACACGTAGACGTCGTTCAGGGCGACTACGGCGAGAGCGGCGGTACCCATGTCGTCCTCATGATACAGGATACGGCGGCGTGTCCGCCCGCCCAGGATCCGGAACGGATCTTCGAGCCTTTCCAGCCCAGAAAGATCGGGGAGCGGGTGTCGAGCACCGGCCTGAGTCTGAGCGTGGTATATCGCGTCATGCAGGAGCATCGCGGCTTCGTGGATGTGCTGAACCGGGAGGGCGGCGGCACGGAGTATCGGTTATATTTCCAAGCCGCCGCACGCGGCGATGAAGAGACCAAGACGCGTCCCGGCGATATGTCGGGACACGAAACCATATTGGTCCTGGACGATAACGAGGCGCATCGCGCATTGGCGGCGGGCATTCTGGAGCGCTTGGGCTATCACGTTGTTCTGGCGGGTAACGGAGCCGAAGCGATCGAGCGCTTCCGTCAGGCGCGCGCGAGTGGAGGTCGCCGAAAGATCGACCTCGCGCTGCTGGATCTCGTGTTGGGCGACGAGTTCGACGGCGTCGAAACGTATAAGAAGATTCAGGAGATTCAGCCGGGCCAGAAAGCGATACTCGTCAGCGGCTTTGCCGAGTTCAGCCGTGTGGTCGAGGCGCGTAAGTTGGGATTGAGCCGACACCTGCAAAAGCCCTATAGTTTGGAAGCGCTCGGCCAAGCCGTGCGCGAGGAACTTAACAAACAGCAGTGAACAACCGGATGTCGGACTCAGAGCGGCCCATTGCCTATTACATTACCGCCCACGGATACGGGCATGGCGTGCGATCATGCGATATCATCCGCGCATTTCATCGGCTGTATCCGTCCGTGCCCTTCGTGTTGGTGACCGATTTGCCCGAATCCTTTCTGCGGAATCGGCTGGCCGATGTGCCGTTCACCGTTCGCTCCGCCGTGTTCGATGTCGGGATGTATCAGTTGGATTCGGTGCGTGTCGACGTGGGACGGACGCTGGAGGAGGCGGCCGCCCTGAGCGCGCGTCGGGAAGCGTTGGTCACGGACGAAATGAGGTATTTGCGCGCGCAGGATGTATCGTTGGTTGTGGCGGATATCCCTTCCATCCCGCTGGAAGCGGCGGCGACTGTAGATATTCCCTGTGTGGCGGTTGGGAACTTTTCGTGGAACTGGATCTATTCCGCCTTTATCAATCAAGATCCGCGTTGGGGCGACGTGATCCGCATGTTCGAAGAAGGATACGCCCAAAGCGATCTGTTGTTGCGTTTGCCTTTTGCCGAGGAAATGAAGGCGTTTCCGCGCAAATGCGATATCCCCGTGGTGGCGGAGCCCGGCACGGTCCGCCGCGAGGACTTGGCCGCCTTGACCGGCGCCCCGCCGGACAGGCGCTGGGTGTTGCTCTCCTTCAGTTCGCTGGATTGGGATGAGGCGGCCTTGTCGCGTGTAGAAGAATTGGACGACTATGCGTTCTTTACCGTTCGCCCATTGGAATGGGAGCGAAAGAACATCTTCCCCGTGGACCGTGAACGCATACTGTTTTCCGATGTCATGGCCAGCGTCGATATCGTCGTGACCAAGCCGGGATTCGGCGTCTTATCCGAATGTGTCGTGAACCGAAAGCCGATGGTTTTCGTGGATCGCAAGGACTTTCTTGAGTATCCCGTACTGGAACGCGCCGTGCGGCGTTACCTGCAACATCAGCATATTTCCGCCGGGAAACTTTACCGGGGTGAACTGAAAGAGGCCTTGGACCGGGTGCTGCTGAAACCGATGCCCGCCGATTCGCCCGGCATGGGCGGAGGAGCGCTTGCCGCCCGGCTGCTGGCGGAGCGACGAAACGTATAGAAGCGAGACCATGCGCGTCTGCACGTATCGGGCGGGCGCAGGAAAAGCGGGCGGGCGGATTGCGCATAACCGTTTCGTGAAGTATCGGTGTACGGATATGAAATGGTTAATCGTATACGGTTTAATGGCAGGCGCCGGCATGTGGTCGGTGTCTGCGGCCGCGGCGGAGGGGCAAAAGATACGGGTGTACTCCGCGGACAAAGGAGGCTACACGATGGTGGAGAAGGTCGAGAAGAGTGAGGCGGAGTGGCAGGATCAGCTGACACCTGAACAATTTCGGGTTACGCGCCGTAAAGGAACCGAGCGAGCCTTCACGGGCCGGTACGACAAGCACAAGGCGTCCGGCATCTATAAGTGTGTGTGCTGCGGCTTGGACCTGTTCACTTCCGACACAAAATTCGATTCGGGCACCGGCTGGCCCAGCTTTTGGGAGCCGATCGCCCCTGAGAATATTGCTGAAAAGGAAGATCGCAGCTTCTTCATGCGCCGCACGGAAGTCCTGTGCCCTCGCTGTGATGCCCATCTGGGCCACGTATTCACGGACGGACCGAAACCGACCGGACTGCGGTATTGCATTAATTCCGCCGCACTGACGTTTGAATCAAAAGACTAAAGCCGGCGTCTAATTCTCAAGGGGAGGCCTGCGCCTCTCCGGAGGTAAACGGATGAAGGCAAAACAACGTGGGGCGCTGCTATTCGCAGGACTGGTGACCATCGCCGTTGGCGCGCATGCCGGCGTGTCGGTGGGAGATGCGCACGACGATGTGATCTCGCGGCTTGGGGCGCCTGACGGCTACATCAAAACGGAAACCGTGTCCTGGTTGTATTACGAGCGCGGCACGGTCAAGTTGCAGGATGGCCGGGTGATTGACGTCGAACTGCAGTCGCCTGAACAGTGGGCGCGCCAACGGGAGCGCGAGCGGGAAGCGCAGGCACGCTTGCAGGCGGAGCGTGCGGAATGGCATGCTGCGCGTCTGCGTCAAGGCTGGGAATTAAAGCAGGTCCGACAAAGTGATCCGCGTTTTCTTGCGGCGCCGGCCTCGGAACAAGTGGCCTTCTGGCGCGTGTTCCGCTCGCGATACCCCGAGATCGCGGTGCATGAGGAGTATGCGCTGGCCCTTGAGCGATATCAGGTGGAACAGGAACGCGCCTTGCGGGAGCGCGAGCAGGAGCGACGTATACGCGAGCTGGAGGAGCGGGTACGGCGCGCGGAAGAGCGTGCACTGGCCCGTTCATATAGCGGTCCCCATCGTACCGTGTATCATGCCGGTCCGCGTGTCATCCATGTGCATCATGTTCCGCACGTCGCGCATCGCATGCATCCCGTGTGGCCCGTGACCGTTCTGCCCGGCCCTGCGCCTCGCAATAGGCCGATACGGATGTCCCATGCGGATCACGTCTTCGGGCCCATGCCCGCCATACATTCTTCAGGTTTCCACTGCGTCGGTCGTTCATCCAGCTTCAGCGGTTCCCTGCGCGTGTCGTTCTAGAACCTATCCCAAAGCCCGGCTCGGCGGGCGTGCCGCGCCGTAGCGTCTTCGCGGAGGCGGGAGCCTCGCCCTCCACCGCCCCGCAATTCCCTTGAAATTCTTATGGAGGGCGACGCTCCGCGGAGCCGTCTTCAGGTTTCGGGATAGATTCGGGGCGCCCGTCACTCCTTCATGCCCAACTTTTCCAGTTTGGGCACAATGACGAACCGGGAGTAGGGGGCGTTCGGATTATTCCGGAAATAATTCTGATGAT
>SKZA01000386.1 GCA_007127595.1 Kiritimatiellia bacterium | reverse complement strand
GACCCTCCAGTTATGGTTATATCCGGGACATCACACTAGTGGCCGGACAACATTCCGTGCAGCCCCTGTTCCGGGGCCTCCCCGCCGAGTGCGCGCGTAATGGTGGTGACATTGTGGTCGATCATGCCGATGTACGTCCCTTCATACGTACCCGCCGGCCCCATGGCGTCGGAGAACAACGTACCGCCGATGCGCACGGTTTGTCCGCGCGCGCGCGCGCCCTCAATCAAGGCCCGCACATTCTTGTCCGCCACGCTCGTTTCGACAAATACCGCTCCGATGTTGCGTTCCACGATCAGGTCCACCAACCGGTTGATATCCTGCAAGCCCGCCTCGGATTCCGTCGAGATGCCCTGTATGCCGAGGACTTCCAAATCGTACGCGCGACCGAAGTAATTGAAGGCATCATGCGCCGTGATCAGTATCCGGTTTCGTTCCGGAATCGTACCGATCATAGCCTTCGCATAGTCGTGTAGTTCTTCCATGCGCTCCCTGTAGGCATCGGCGCGTTCGGTGTAAAGGTCTGCATGCGTCGGATCGAATTCACTCAAGGCATCCCGCACGACATCCAGGGCCTTCATCCATGCGCTGACATCCATCCATACGTGGGGGTCGTGATACCCCTCCATTTCATCGGACTCCAGCAGGTAGTTCTCGGCGATCAGATCGGTCACGGCATACACGGGCTTGCCGCCCCGTCCCACCCGAATCAGGACATCGGTCATTTTCCCTTCCAACAGCAAGCCGTTGTAGAAGATGATATCCGCGCCCATCAGCGCGGCGACATCGGAACGGGTTGGATTATACAGATGCGGATCGACGCCTTCGCCAATCAGCGCCCGGACATCCGCCTGTTCGCCGCCAACTTCTCGTGCGAGGTCGGCGATCATGCCGACTGTCGTCACGACGCGATAAGGGTAACTGATTTCCGTTTCCTCTATTTCCTGTGCGGTGCAACCGAGCCACACGGCCACGCCGCCCAACACCCACATCCAACGAAACCACGCCATAGCACATCCTTTTGATAATTCAAAATATAGTTACTGCATGGTCAAATAGTATAATTGCATTGATAGCTTGTCAATTTCTACGGTAGACTCGGCGCATGATCACCAGCACCATTGAGAATTACATCAAGCAAATCTACCTGCAGCAACAGGAGAACAAATCGAAGCTGCTGCCCATGGGCCGTTTGGCTGCGGCCATGCACGTCGTGCCCGGGACGGCTACCGCCATGGTGAAGACCCTCGCCGATTCAGGTCTGGTGGAATACGAGCCGCGCAGCGGCATCCGCCTCACCCACGGCGGCGAGCAACTGGCGCTGCACGTGCTGCGACGGCATCGCGTTTTGGAGTCGTTTCTTGTGGAGGTGCTGGGCCTGGACTGGTCCGAAGTACATGAAGAAGCCGAGACGCTGGAACACGCCGTATCGGACAAGGTACTGGAACGCATGGACCTGCTGCTGAACCGTCCTCAGTTCGACCCGCATGGCGATCCCATTCCTACCGCCAAGGGACAGATCAAGAAGATTCGACTCGTCCCGCTGACGGACCTGAAGCCGGGGCACGCAACGATCATCGCACGCGTCGCCGATCAGGATCCCGCGTTCCTTCAATTCGCGGAGAAGAACGGGTTGTTGCCCGGTGTGGCATTGACCCTGATTGAACGCGATGAGCAGGCGGATTCCGTACAGGTGCGGCTGCAGGAAAAGATAACCGTTACGCTCGGCGGGAAGGCGGCGGAGAAGATTCTCGTCCGCATGGCAACCGGTTGACCGCCATGCGTGCGCCCATGTAACAGAAGTTCGCAAAGACTCTTTCGCTATCGCGTTCAAGTTGAGCGCGTCGGGAACCCGCCGCCAAGCCCGATAGTCGAGCCACTTCGACACACCCTTCTTCCATCGTTCCCATCCAAGGCGTCACATCTAAATCGACGATCGCCAGATCGGATGAGGCTTGACAAAATAGCTTGTGAGGACAGCGGAGGGAGGTAATGCATGCCGCCGTACCGGCGGCAGAATATGTATCACGGCTGCTGATCGCTCGGCCGGATGTAGATTTCCGTCCGGCGATTCCGCTGCATGTTTTCTTCCGTGTCGTTCGGGGCGATGGGACGCGTAAACCCGTACCCATGCGAAGTGAGCCGATTCCGCGAGATACCCCCGACATCGGCGATATAATTCAACACGGCCATCGCGCGCCGCTCGGAAAGCCGGATATTATAGTTGTGATCCGAACGCGGACGACGATCCGCATGTCCTTCGATCCGGGCTGTCGCGCCCGGGTCACGCTGCAGGACGCGCACAATCATGTCCAGATCATCGAAGTATTCCGGCCGCAAATCGGCTTTATCGTAATCGAACTCGATGTTGAGCGTGAATAGTTGCAGATCATCGTACGGATTCAACGGATCCGTTCCGTCCTCAATCACCTCATGCCCGTCATACACCCCGCCGCCATCCGTGTCCGGATTCAGCGGATCGGTACCGTACACATGCGCTTCGGCGCCGTCGGTCAGCCCGTCATAATCCGTGTCCGGATTCAACGGATCGGTAAAGTAGATCCAGAACTCTTCCCCGTCCGAAAGTCCGTCGCCGTCCGTGTCCGGATTGTATGGATCCGTGCCGATCAATAATTCCAGCCAATCGGGAATGCCGTCGCCATCGCTATCCAAATCCCCGCCCCGCAACTGGTAATCCGGCGGCGGCTGGGTGCCCCAGCGATACGTCACCCCGAGCATGGCCCAAAGGTTGAAATCGGTCTTACGACTTACCATCGTGCCGCGCACATCGGCGCGCAACGCCCACTCATCGTTGAAATGATAAAACAGGCCGCCGCCAAGGGAACCATAGGGTTCAAACGTGCTGGCGAGGAACTTCTTTTCCGTCAGATAGAAACCGACACCCGCGGAGAGGTAGGGATCAAAGCGCATGTTTTCGACGTTGCGCAGGTGATACAGGACGTCCGGACCGCCACGCACGATCCAAATGTCATCGCTAATGGAACGTCGATCGCTATCGCCGAAATCGCGCGCCTTCGCTCGTGGCATGATGTCCAAGCCGACTTCGTAGGTCCATCGCACATCCGCGCTGTACCCCAAGCGCAACCCCAGAAACGGCGCATTCTCGACGACCTGATCGCCTTCGAACTTCGTATACCCGAGCCCGATCGTCAACGTCCACGGCGCTTCTTCCATGAGGTCTACTTCGGGGAGTTCCGCCGCCTGCGCTTGCGAGACGCCCAGCGCGCCACAGAGCGCGGCTACCCATAACACGCGGATTGATTTCATACTGAAAGTCCTTCTGAAAAACATAACGTTATTTCCGGTGTAAACTAGCAGGTTTGAAGGGGAACGCAACTGCGAAATCCGCCGCTCCCATGCAACGCGCTACGAATACTTAGCTTCCGGGCCTACTTTCCCCTTATGGCCGTCGCGCATGACCTCCCCCACCCGGGCCTTCACGTCATCTACCAACTTCATGCTCTCCTCGCGCGTCGGCGCTTCCGCAATGATGCGCAAGACCGGCTCCGTATTGGAGCGTCGCACATGGACCCAGCGGTCGCCGAAATCAACATAGACCCCGTCCAGAAAACGCATGGGATGGCCTTCATACGCGCGGCGCACTTGGCGCAGAATGCCCGGCGCGTGTTCGGCCCCGATGGGGACCTTGTCTTTGATCAAACAGTATTGCGGGATATCGGCGCATAGCTGGCTGACCGTTTTCCCTGTCAAGGCCAGCAACTCAAGAATGACGGCCATCCCCCCATAACTGTCGCGGCAGGGATGAATGGCCGGGATAATAATCCCGCCCGTATGTTCGCCGCCGACCACCGCTCCGATCGTGCGCATGGTTTCCGACACATGAATCTCGCCGGTCTTGGTCCATGCGATCTCCCCGCCGCCTTGACGGGCCACATGTTCCACGCTCTTGCCGGAGGACAGATTGGCGGCGACCGGCCCCTGCGCATGATTCCGCAACACGGCGGAGACGGCCAGCGCCACCGTGATCTCCTCTCCAATCGGCCGGCCGGTCTCGTCCAGGACAGCCAAACGGTCCCCGTCGGGGTCCTGCGCAAAGCCGATTTGACAGGCCTCGGTCGTCACGGTGTCGCGCAGGAGTTGAAGATGTTCCCGTAAAGGTTCAGGATCGCGCTCAAAGAGTCCGGTCGGCTTGTCATACACGGAAAACACCGTACAACCGAAACGCGCCTCGAGAAACGAACGGGTGTACAGGGCGCCGACCCCGTTGCAACAATCCACAGCCACGCGTAATCGTGCGTTTCGAATAGCATCCGCATTCACATACTCGACCACGCGTTCGAAATGCGGCGCCACCCCCTTTTCGTGAATGGATACCGAGCGTAGATCCGGCTCTCGCACAAACGGAAACTCCTGTTGATGATAGATGTCAAACAGCTCCTCCGCATGGATGGGGCCGAGAAACATGCCGCGCCGATCGATGAATTTCAGCGCATTCCATTCCACGGAATTGTGGCTGGCGGTGATCATGATCCCGCCGCGCGCGCCTTCCGCCTTGACCAGGTACAGAAGCGACGGGGTCGGGATGACGCCGGCCGTGACGGGCTTACACCCGACGCTCAGCAAACCGGCCAGCACCGCCTGTTCGATCATCGGGCCGGTCGTACGCGTGTCGCGTCCGACGATCACCACGCCTTCATCGAGGAACGTGCCAAACGCCTGGGCAAAAGCAGCCGCCAATTGCGGCGTAAAGGATTGTCCGACAATCCCGCGCACCCCCGACACACCGACTTTGAGCACTTCTTTCATACGATTTGCTGCAAGATACGTGTGGCTGTTTCCGCGCGTCGTTCCGCTTCCTCTTGCGTGACGGCTTCGGCAATGACCCGCACGATCTGTTCCGTTTGTGAGGTTCGCACGTGCACCCAGCCGTCCGGCCAATCCACCCGCAGACCGTCGGTCAGATCTACGCGCCCGTCCTGTAAAAAGGGTTCGTGCTGCTTCAGGAGATCGATCGCGCGATAGCCCTCGCGCGATCCGCACGGGACGCTTCGCTTTACGATACTGTAACGCGGCAAGTCCTGGAGCAATTCGGACATGGACCGACCGCTTTCCGCCATCGCCTCCAGCACCAGGGCCATCATGAGCAGACCGTCAAAGGCATAGCTGAAAGCGGGCAAAACGACGCTGCCGCTGCCTTCACCGCCCAACACGCCGCCGGTATCCGCCAGCGCCGCCATCACATACGCCTGCCCCACACGCGTGCGTACGATCGACGCCCCATGCGCGCGTGCGACATCGTCCACCGTGCGTGTCGTGCAGATATTGGTCACCAGCGTTCCCGACTGTTTCGCCAGCTTATGGTTGGCGATCAACGCCAGCGTATATTCCTCGCTCGTTGGTTCACCCGTTTCGGTGACCACAGACATCCGACTCATATCACTGCTCAAAACGAATCCGACATCGCCCCCCGTATGGGGGATGATCGACGCCATCTGGAGCGCGCTGCGCGGGCGCGGTTCCGGCTCGCGTGCAAGATACCCCGAAGGCTGAGCGTTAATCGGAACCAATCGGAATCGGAATTGATCGGCGAACAGCGGGAGGTAGGAGCATCCCGCCCCACCGACGGGATCAATCAAGACGGTAAAGTCCGCCTGTTGAATGGCCTCGACGTTCACGTGCTGCGCGAGGGCCTCGAAATACGGCAGGGCAAAATCGCCCACGCGCCGCACCGTGCCCATGCCGCGCCAATCGCGTTTCAGGAAATCGCGCGCGTGAAAACAATCCAGCACCGTCTCGCCGCCCACGGGTTCCAGAAACGCCCCGTCCGCTCCGATCAAGGTCACGGCATTCCAACCCATGGCGTTATGTCCGCCCGATATGGACACAGCCCCCGCGGCTTCGTAGGGCGCCACGGCATATTGCAGTATCGGGGTCGGGCACACACCGAAGTCGAGCACCTCACAACCGGCGCTCATCAAACCGGACAACACCGCGGAGTGCAACATGGGACTTGAATACCGCGTGTCACACCCCAGCAACACCCGTCCGCCATCGACATAGGTCGCAAAGGCCGATGCAAAATCGATCGCCAACGTGGGGGGAAGCGATTCGCCGACGTATCCGCGTATTCCGAAACTGGCCAACCGAAGTTTGTTCATTGAGACCGGAAATGGTTAATGGACCTGTACCGCCTTCATTATCAACCATTGCCCATCAACCATCAACCCTTCTTCCGCTTACGCGAGCAGATCCGCTTCGCCGCTTGAATGGACCAGAATGGCCGTCGGCATATCTTCCAGCAGGGCGTCGATGCCGGAATGGAAGCTTTCCGCCTCTTCTTCCTTCACGGGATGGAACCCCAGAAACACCACCGACGCGTCTTGCGAGCGGCGGCGGAAGGCTGATGCAAAAGATTCCTGTGACACAATCACTTCAACGCCGGCCTTGATTCGGGCCGCATCCACCAGCTCAAGCAGATTATCGCGCGCGGACGCGCGGGCTTGTTCGCTTTCCACCAGGCGATAGATGCGAATCGACGTACGCGCCCATTCCCAGTTATGCGTGAGCAGATGCGCCAAGATGAGCATCAACGATCCGTTCTCCTGACCGCGCCACCAGATATCCACACGCTTTTCCTTTTCGGGGGGCGGAACTCCGCGGTCCACTACGCTCAAGACACTCATGCCCAGTGTGCGCGCATCGCGTAAATGGCGCATGAACGGGCGCACACGCGTGCGGTCCGACGGCCAGCCCATCAGGACGATATTGGGTTTGATCGGTCCGATGGAGTGACCTTGCAAGAGAATCCGGATGCCCTCATCGAAATCCTCCGCCACCACCACCTCCGCAAACGCGTTGATGTCATGTTCGCGCATGAATCGCATCAATCGTTGCAGCGCTTCCTGCCGGCGTTTGATCAATGATTCCAAATGCCCGACGATCAATTGCGCCACGGTCACGATCCCGCGACCGGCTTCCAGCCATACGCCGTACAGGATAAGATTCAAGCGCGTCTGTGGATTCCCTGAGAGCACGAGAATGGTCGGACGCCAACTTTTGGGATGGGCGCGCATGTTGCGCAAGCGCAGGAGATACTTACTGATATGCGCGTAGACAAACCCGCGCCGCGCGTCGCCGTAGGTGGTCATGTACGAGCGTCGACTCATATGAGCATAGAGGCCCGCGATCAATGCCACCGCCAACAGCGCGTTACCCAGTTGGATCAAACCCATGATCACAACGCATGCCACAGCGCCCACCAGCGCCGTACTCCAATGAAACCACTTGAATCGGGGCCGAAAAGACGGGTTGGAGCCAAACGCCTCCACAAACGCCGCCACATTGATAATGAGATATGTGCAAAGAAAGAACATCGTGACCAGTGCGGCCATCCGGTTGAAAGCCGCGGTCGCATCGACTCCCGTGGCGAACCATAACACCACAAGGGTGATGGAGAATGTCAGCATCAAGGCGCGGCGCGGTTCATCGCCGCGGCGCGTTCCGGCGGCGAACAGGTTGAGCGGGCGTAACAGGCGATCGCGCGCAATGGCCTGCATCACGCGGGGCGCGGCGAGAAACGAACTCAAGGCGCTCGAAATGGTCGCCGCAAACATGCCCGCCACAACAAGGAAACCGGCGCCGAACAGCGCGTTCCAAACCAGCAACGCGTAGGGCCGCGATTGAAGCATTTCTCGCGTTTCCGCGCCGCCCATGAGAACGATTTGCAGGCCATAGAGCAGAAAGCCGACCAGTACGGCGACGAGCGTCCCTCGTGATAAGGATCGACCGGGATCGCGTAAGTCACCTGACATATTGATGCCGGCCATGATCCCGGTGACGGCAGGGAAATAGATGGCAAAAAGTACCCAGAAACCGACACCCGGGACATAATCAGGCGCCCAATTCTCCCGTAACAACGCCAGATCGAATTTCAAAGCCAATCCACCCAGAAAGATCAGGATGGACAGGGCCAGTACACTCAATACGACTAACTGCGCCTTCACCGCCCAGCGCACGCCGAAATAGTTGATGCCAAACAATAGGACCGCTGCAGAAAGGCATATCCATCGAATATGCTCCTTCAATACCGGGAATGTCTGCCCCATGGCTTCCGCAAACCCGAGAATATAGAACGGGACGGAAAGGGACTGCGCGAAAAAAAGCGTGATGCCAATCGCGCCGCCGAATTCGGGCCCCAAGACGCGGGAAATCAAATAGTACGCCCCGCCGCCATGGACCTGGGTATTGGTCGCAATGGCGGCGATGGACAGCGCCGTCAAGACAACAATGATTTCCGCAATGACCAGAATCAACAGCGCCCCGCCGACACCTCCGACGCCCACCACATACCCGGCGCGCAGGAACATGATGATCCCAAGAATGGTCAGGATGGACGGTGTAAATACGCCGGTAAAGGTGCCGAGCTGATTCTTCGTGTTGCCGTTGATTGATGGTTCCGCTTCTTGCATCGCCCTACATACCCGTCATCGGCCGGTTGCTGCCCCGACGCTCAGTCGCACGCACCACCCAGATACAGACCTCATATAGAATAATCAGCGGAACGGCCATGATGAGTTGTGTAAAGATGTCCGGTGGCGTAAGGATCATCGCAGCCACAAGCAGAATGACCCACACATACCGCCGCTTCTCCATCAGTTGTGTGGAAGTCAGCATGCCCAACTTCCCGAGGATTACCAGGATCACCGGCATCTGAAAGGCGATGCCGAACGCCAGCAACAAGTGGACCGTGAAGCCCACGTAACTGGTTACCTGCGGCACCGGCTGGATACCCAACCAGTCATGCATGCCGAACATCATCGTCAACGCAACGGGCAGCGTGCCCTTATACCCCAACAGCACACCCACCATGAAAAGTAGAATCGAGAAACCGCCTGCGCGGCGGATGGCCATGCGTTCCTTTTCCGTCAATCCCGGAAAGATGAACTGTCCGATGAAGAAGACGAGGAATGGCGCGCTGATCAACAGGCCGCCCCACAAGGCAATGCGCATGGCGACGGTGAAGGCGCCCGTGACTTCGATGGATTGGAGGAAGAGGTCGGGTCGATCGATGGCGCCGTCGAGCGGGGCCTTCAGCAAGGCGAAGATCTGGGGCGCGAAGGGCAAGGCGATCGCCGTTCCGACAGCAAGGGCCACCGCGCACCGGATCAGCATCTGGCGCAAATCCTCCAGATGCTCCATGAACGGTTTGGCGTCGGCGCCTTCGGCCGCGTCCCCAAGCAGGTGTTTCATCGGCCAGCGCCCCCGGATGACTCCGATTGCGGGGACTTGTCTTCGGATACCGGTTCTTCTGCCGGCGTCTCTTTGGGTACGGCGCCGGGCAGCGGCTTGGGCGGTTGATCCGACTCGTCCTCAGCGTGCATGATCTCATCCGATACTTCCCGCGCCGCGCGACGAAACTCTTCCAAGGTCTTGCCCAGTGTGCGCGCCATTTTGGGCAGGTTCTTAGACCCAAACAGCAGCAGGATCACCAGCAGCACAAGCAGGATCTCACCCCCGCTGGGTACGCCGAAAGCCGCCAGACTCGTATGTATGGATGGGTTCATGATCGTCACGCCATTATCATTACACGCCCCCTACCGTGATTGCAATATCGGCGGCTCGGCGGGACAGTCGATCACAGATGCCATCAAAGAGGTTAGTCTATGGAAGTGCCGCCCCGCACCCGCTATGGCCACGCTGTTACCAGCGCGGCTACGAATCAACTGTAGGAAGGGACAGCCATTTCGGCATGCCCCCACACGACTACCGCAAAAAGCAAACGATCCTCGCCCTGTTGGGAAGAGGATCGTTCATGCATGTGCAAGTATTCGATCTTACTGCGCGATCACGAACTCCGCGCGACGATTCTGGCGCCACGCCTCTTCGTTGTGACCGAACGCTACCGGACGTTCCTGCCCGTAGCTGCGCGTCTGAAGGCGACCACTGTCAATACCCAAGCCGATCAGATACGCTCGGGCCGCCAATGCGCGACGTTCGCCAAGCGACAAGTTGTATTCGCGACTGCCTCGTTCGTCCGTGTGACCTTCTACAATCAGGTTCACCTGAGGATTGCGACGCAGATACTCGGCGACCTCTTCAAGCTTGGCGCGCTCCGTCGCACTGATTTGTGCGCTGTCATACGCGTAGTAGACCGCCTGAAACTGGCCTTCGATAAACTCGCCGTCATCAAACCGCGGTCCAAGCCCTTCACCGTAAATGCTATCGCCGTGCAACCCGCCGATCGGCGCCACCGCGCCCGAGCGCCCTTCCGCCGCGCCGCGCTTCTTGCAACCGGTTACCCCCAGACCCACGGCCACGCCCACCATGATCATGAAAACTAATCTTATCATACGCATAACAAATACTTACCCTCGTTGAATCGTTGTTGTGAGAGTTTGTCCGGTTATTCCGGGGACCATGCAGGGGAGAACCAATCTCCACCTTGTTGCGTCAAACGTACGGGAGGGTCTCCCACGGTGTCAAGGACATAGATGGAGGACCGAAAGTTCTCGCGCCGGGCACAGACAAGGTGGCGCCCGTTCGGCGCCCACGACGGATCCTCGTAGTCGGCATGATCCGGCGTGTCCAGATAACGAATCTGTTCCGTCTGTGGATCCATGATGGCGATCTGATAGCGCCCCCCAATCCGGCTCGAAAAGGCAATCAGCCCGTTGGGCCCCCAGTCCGGGGCCACGTTAGCCGTACCGCGACTGGTGACCCGGCGCGGCGCCCCGCCATCCCGGGAAATGATGTACAAATGGGGCCGACCGGCCTGATCCGATACATAGACGATCTGACGGCCGTCCGGCGACCAGGACGGGCTGGCCTCGTTCGCGCGCGGCGTGTTCGTCAGACGCGTCAGACGCCCGGACCGTAGATTCTTGATGTAGAGTTCCGGGTTGCCATCTTTGGAAAGTATCACGGCCATATCTCTACCGTCAGGTGACAGCACGCCCCCGGAATTCAATCCGCTGTAGTTGGCGACCACCGTTCGATTACCCGTCTCCAATTCAACCAGATATACATCCGGGAAGCGTTGCAAGTAACCGGTATAGGTCAACTGATTGGCAGTCGGCCCCCAACGTGGCCGCACCACGATATTCCTGTCGCGGGTCAATTGCCTCAGGTTCCCGCCGTCGGCATCCATGATGAATAACTCCCTGGCGTTGTCCGTGACGCCAACCAGCAGAATTCTCGTGGAGGCGATCCCCTTGCGACCGGTAACGGCTTCGACAATGTCATCAGCCACTCGATGCGCGAGGCGGCGCGCATCATCGGCGGCATGACGATAGGATTGGCTCAGGTACTGCTGCCGGTTCGCCGTTCCCATGACGGTACATTGAACGTGCAACTGATTCCGGCGGACCTGCACGGATCCGACCGCGCTCACTTCCGCCTGGCCGGCCCGCACAACGGAGAACCATCCGGACCGGTCAAGGTTCCGTTGCAGCGTTTGGAGAAACACGCGCGACGCTTCATCCTCGCCGCCCGACAGCCCGGCGAGCTGTATGGTGATCTTTTCACCCGCCGGCTTTGTGATCCGGATTTGGCCCTCGGCGATGGGCGCGAAAACAAGCATGCCGGCCAAAAGAACAAAGGTTCCCCAACTCGATTGCGTTGCGTTTGAATTCATGTACGTAAGACGTCCCTCTGAATGATTCCGTTGAACTTAAATTGCAATTACCAGTCGCTTGCACCCTACTCTCCCCTAGCAGTCCGCTGAGAAAGACTCGGCTCACCGAGACGGTTCGCCCTACCGTCTCGAAACCCGCGTATTTTGCGTATGAGGTAGGGCGAGGCGTCCCGCCGAGCCGTTCCCCAACGACATCGGCCTTCCGCAACGGTCTCCTAGAGACGGGCGCCTGTCAATTCGAACTCGATGGTAAAGTCGTGGTGCGCGCCTGGAATGTCGCGCGGCAACGGCCTCAAACGGGTTACGGCTTGCAGCGCGCGCAATACCGACTGGTCCATGGCGCTGTTTCCTGAACGCCGCACCAATTCGCGGCTTGTAACCGACCCGTCACGCGCCACACGAATGCGCGCCGTAGCGGTCGTACCGGGCAAAACCGCGCCCGGCTGTTCCCATGCCTGATACAACGTTTGATGAATCAAGGAATAGTACCATGCGAGATCGTCCTGCGTGGCACCGGACTGTGCGGGCGTGGTTTCCACGGCGCCTTCCAACTGCCGCCGTAGTTCCTCCGGGTCGAAGCGGGGCGGGGCCGGCTCCGGCGGCGGAATGTCGCGGCGTACGCGTTCCGTGCTGCGCTGGACGCGCGGACGCGGGGTCGGCTCGGGCGGCGGAGGCGGTGGCGCCTCCTCCACCGCCGCGGCTTCGACAGGAGGGGCGGGCGTGTGCAATGAAACAAAAGTGACGATCTCGGTCTCTCGCTTGGGCGTCAACCAGCGTCTGACCGTGGACCAGAGCAGCACCCCCACGATCAAGGCCACATGCACACCGGCCGTGATCCAAAATATATGCCGGAATCGATTTCCGGGTGACATCATTGCTGCTCCGGCGACGTGACCAGCGCCATGCGCGCGATATTGGCTTCGGTCAATATCTTCAAGACTTCCACTACGCGACCGTATGCCAGCTCTTCATCTGCGCGAACCAGCACCATGGCGGTCGGATCGGCCGAGGCCAAAATCTGCATCTGGCGCGCCAAGTCCTCCATCGTAATCGCCGCGTCGTCCAAATATACGACGCCTTCCTTATCCACACTGATGGAGCTCGCCCGGTCGTCATCGATCGTTTCAGCTTCGGCCTGGGGCAGGTTCATGGGAATCCCCTGCTCGATCAATGGGAACGTAATGATAAACGTGATCAACAGGATGAACGTCAGGTCCATCAGCGGCGTCATGTTAATCTCGCTGATCTGGCGCAGGGTGGTGTTGGTCGGGCGTTGAGCCATTCACTTACCTCATATCGAACGCAAGAACATGGTGGCCACCTTGTCGACATACTCCTTCGCAAAGTTACTCGTTTGCACCTGCAGTTCGGCAATCTGGCCGGCCAATAAATTATACCCTATGGCCGAAGGCAATGCCACCATCAGGCCCATCACCGTCGTCAGGAGCGCCGCGGCGATACCCGGCGCAACGGCGGACAGCGTGGCGGTCCCGATAATAGCCATCCCCGTGAACGCCTCCATGACGCCCCACACCGTGCCCAGCAATCCGAGAAACGGACTGGCATTGACGGCCGTCGCCAGAATCCCCATCCGACGTTCGAGCACCAACGACTGATCGGCCACGTTGCGTTCCATTACATTGCGGACCTGCTCAAACTGGTGCGGACTCAATGCTTGTGAGTCAGCCGAAAAATCCGCCATGAACAGGTCGTCGGAGTTCAAGCCGAGCGCTTCCAATTCGGCGCCCAATGTCACGCACCCCTTCTCGTAGACGGCGTATAGCGGACTCTCGCCGAATTTCTGGCGTCGCAGAAAAACCGCCACCGGATTAGGCTCCTTACGGAACGATGACAAGAACCGTTGAGACGATTCACGAGCGCGCCGCAGCTCGATGAACTTCGTCACCATGATCGACCACGCATAGATGGAGCCGATGAACAGGAACACGACAATCACCTTGCCGGGCAGATTGCTTTCCCTGAAGGAAAAGATGATGTCCGCCAATGGGAATTGTAAAAACTGTGCAATATCCATCATGACAGCGTGCCTTTACACGGGGGAATCGATTACCACTCGACTTGTTCGTTGCTTTTCAGTAACGCATTATGCGTGAGGACTGCTTTATGTCAAAAATCGTATGCGGGGACAAGAAGCAAGTGACCATCGACGAACTGGAATCGTATATCCACCGGGAAATCCCCTTGACCCGGGCCATGCACGTGCGGGTCACCGGGCTGGACGAGGCGGGTTTGACGCTTGCCGCCCCGCTGGAGCCGAACATCAACGACAAGGGCACGGCCTTTGCCGGAAGCATCGCCACCCTATTAACACTGTCCGGCTGGGCGCTGTTACACACCCTGCTGGACGCTGAGCGGACCGGTCTGCGTGTCGCTGTCACCGACAGTCGCCTCACCTACACGCGTCCTGTCGCCGGGGATTTCCGAGCGGTCTGCGCGCATCCCGGCATGGACGCAATCGACTCGACACAACACGCCCTGACCGCACAAGGAAAGGCACGCATCGCGCTGCAAGCCCACTTGTTCGAGGGCGATACAATGTGCGCGACACTGGAAGGGACGTACGCCGTGCTTATTTAAGAAATCGTTTGAGTTGCTCCCATGTTGATATAGACTTTCGCGATGGCGTTCGACCGTTTCAATCGGAATATCCATTACTTGCGCATATCTCTGACGGATATGTGCAACCTGCGCTGCGTCTATTGCATGCCGGAGGACATGACCTTTCGAGCGCGCGAAGATCTCCTGCAAGACGAAGAAATCCAAAGGCTTGTTCGCGTGTTTGCCGCCATGGGCTTTGACAAATTCCGGCTAACGGGCGGGGAACCCACATTGCGGGAAAACCTTGTAGATATCGTGCAGGCCATGCGCGATACGCCCGGTGTGCGCGAACTGGCCATGACCACCAACGGCGTCACGCTGAAACAACTGGCGGCCCCACTCAAGGAGGCGGGCTTACAGCGCATCAACGTGAGCATCGACACCTTGGATCCCGATAAATTCCGGCGCCTGACCCGCTGGGGCCGTATCGAGGATGTCTGGGCCGGCGTCGAGGCGGCGGAGCAGGCCGGCCTGAAGATCAAGATCAACGCGGTCGTCGTGCGCGGCCAGAACGATAAGGAAGACGCCGTCGATCTGGCCCGCTTGACCGTGGAGCGTCCATGGCAAATCCGATACATCGAGGTCATGCCGATGGGCCGCGTATCCGATTTTCAGAAATCGGCGATCGTACCGGAAGATGAATTGCGCGCCACGATCAGCGAGGCGCTGGGCCCGATGGAGTTGTTGAACGGCGGCAAACTCGACGGGGAAGCGCGCATGTTCCGGCTGAAAAATGCAAAGGGCTCGCTCGGCTTCATCAGCGCCGTCACCAAACCCTTTTGTGCAGGCTGCAACCGCGCCCGCCTGACCGCGGATGGCCGTCTGCTTCTGTGTTTGCTGCGCGACAAGGAATTGAATCTCATGCCCTACCTGCGCAACGGAGCCACCGACGAGGATCTAAAGGAAATGATCGAAGAAAGTATCTGGCACAAGCCCTGGGGACACGGTCTCGCCCAGGATATTCGTCCCACCCGCAATATGTCGGAGATCGGCGGATGATCACACCCCGGGAAGCGGAACAACTCATTAGCGACCATCTCCCGACGTTTGACGCCGCTGAACGTTCCTTGGAAGAAGCGCATGGACAAATCCTGCGGGAAACCGTCACGGCAGATCGTGACCTTCCCCCGTACGACCGCATCACCATGGACGGCATCGCCATCGCCTACGCCGCGTGGCAGGCGGGACGCCGTACCTTCACGCTGGAGAGCACGGCGGCGGCCGGACAGGCGGCGCCCTCCCTGTCGCAACCCGAGACCGGGTGTGTGCAGGTCATGACCGGCGCCATGTTGCCGGATGGCGCCGACACCATCGTTCCTTATGAGGACCTGCACATCGATGGCGAAGACGTGACCATTCGGGATGACGCGCAAATCGCCCCGCTACAGAACCTGCACAGTCAGGGTTCCGACCGGCAACGAGGCGAGCCCGTGCTGGCGGAGGGCACGCTACTGCGGGGACCGCATATCAGTGTGGCCGCCGCCGTCGGGCGCCCCACCCTGCGCGTCGCCGACCGACCCGCCGTAGCGATCATCTCCACAGGTGACGAGCTGAAAGATGTGACCGATGACGTGGAACCGTTTCAGATTCGTTCGGCCAATGATCGCGGCATTCGCGCCGCCTTGCTGAACAGCGGCTATGCCAAAGTGGACGCGTATCGAGTGGTCGACAATCTCGAACAAACGGAAGAGCTGCTCGCCCGGCTGTTTGAAGAATATGGCGCACTCATCCTTACAGGCGGCGTTTCCATGGGCAAACGGGATTACGTGCCGCGCGCCCTGGAGAATCTCGGCGTGCGCAATGTTTTTCATAAGATACGGCAACGCCCCGGTAAGCCCATGTGGTTCGGCGTTCGCGACGGGCGCGTGCCGGTTTTCGCGCTGCCCGGGAATACCGTCTCTACGTTGGTCTGCCTGCATCGCTACGTCTTACCCGCCTTGGACCGGGCTTCAGGATGTGCCAACCAGCGTGACAGATGGGTTCAACTAAAGGCAGCCATTCGATTTACCCCCCCGCTCACGGGCTATATCCCCGTGCAGTTGGATTGGGATCGCGAAGGCCGGTGTCTCGCCGTGCCGATGGAAACCAACACGTCGGGCGATTTTGCGTCGCTGGGCGACAGCGACGGTTTTGTTGAATTGCCGGAAGGACAAGACGTTTATGCGGCGGGACTGGCCGTACGGTATTACGCATGGAGATGACATGACGCTTAGCCATTTGAACGACAAGAATCAGCCGGGCATGGTGGATGTCGGCGACAAGGACGTCACCCGGCGCACCGCGCGCGCGCAGGCGATAGTCGCTTTCCCTCCCGGTTTGCTAGAGCAACTGGACCGTACAGGCGAGCACGAGTTGCAAAGCCGAAAAGGGCCGGTGATCCATACCGCCATCCTGGCCGGCATCGCGGCGGCGAAGAGGACGGGTGAACTCATTCCGTTGTGCCACATTATTCCCTTGGAGAACTGCACGATCGATGTGCAAATCGATGGGAGCGACAAATTGATCGTTCACTGTTCGGCGCGCGCGACACATAAGACCGGGGTGGAAATGGAGGCGTTGACCGGCGCCGCCGTGGCCGCGCTGACCATTTACGACATGTGCAAGGCGCTGTCGCACGATATCGTTATCAGCGATGTGCGCCTCCTAGAGAAGTCGGGCGGGAAACGCGACGTACATGAACACCGTTGAAATCACCTACTACGCCATGCTGAAGGAACAACGCGGCCGCGCATCGGAAACCGTGCAAACCGACGCCGGTGATTTCAACGCGTTGTATGAGGAGTTGCGGGCCACACACGGATTTCGTTATCCGAGAGAACGCCTGAAGGTCGCGCGCAATGATGAATTCGTGTCATGGGACACCCCGGTGAGAGACGGAGACCGGGTCGCCTTCATTCCGCCCGTGGCGGGGGGCCGCTGACCATGTTCGCGTTATCCGACCAGCCCATCACCGAGCATCCGCTGCTACGCGATTACACGCACGATGAAGCGGGCGCGCTTGCCGTATTTGAAGGGCGGGTGCGTGTCAAGAATCAGGGACGCTCCGTCACGCAGCTTGAGTATGAAGGGGCCGAGGCCCTTGCGCAGAATGAATTTGTGCGGATTGAGAAAGAGGCTTTGGACCGTTTCGATATCGTCGAAGTGCGTTGCGTGCATCGCGTCGGCCTGTTGAAGATCGGGGACGTGGCCGTCTGGATTGGCGTGCTCGCCGGGCATCGCGGCCCGGCCTTCGACGCGTGCCGGTATATCATCGACGAGCTGAAGAAGCGGCTGCCGATCTGGAAAAAGGAATACTATACGGACGGCGATTCGGGTTGGATCAACGCGCCGTAGCTCGCAACTATCGCACATCTGCGGCGCTTCAGAGCCGCAAGGACATCGGGCCCGCCCGCGTCTATGACAGCGGCATGATTGCGCGAACCACATTCCCTCTCCTGACTTCCCACACGTTTTAAGCCCAGCACACCTCCACCCTTGCGACATAGATTTGTCACACGTGTGACAATTCTATGTCGCACTCGCACATCGTCGAATAGCACCATTTTTGTGTTCTGTCGGGCCTCAAGCGGATTTCAGCAGGCTGCGGGCGATCTTCCGAAGAACGGTGACTCGCGTTCTCCACGTGGCTTTACCCATATATCCGCGCGGAAGCAACATATCGGGTAAGAACGGGTCTTCCTTCAAAATGTTAGTCCACGATTCCTGCTCCAAGGTCGCCCATCGCTGCAGTTGTAACACGTCCTTCTTCTTGGAAGCATTCGACTGAAGCTGCTTCAGCAGGCGCATATGTTCTTTGTAAAGACGATTGATGTAACCGAAATTCCAAGCGCCAGCCACCACTTGCGCATTGGTTTCCCCCGCACAAGGATGCGAATTCAAAAGTATTAAGGACTCGACATTAACGGCCTCCGCCCGCAATAGGGCGATCTCCTTGTCCAACGGATCGGGCGTAATCCATAAACTATCCTGCAGGCAACCGAAGCCATTCGCCTTGAGGTATCGACGAAGTTTCTGACGATAACTGTTCTGATGCGACGGGATGTCAAAGATAACCATGCGCCATACCCCATCCCATGGCCGCCCCCATTCCTGTTCCGGGTCCCGTCCTCCCAACGCTCGCAACCGCCCCTTCTCCGTCAATCGATAGACCCGGGCGTCGGGCCGCAGCCGGTCACGTTCGACAAGCGCCTGTCGCTCAAGTATCGCAGCCGTTCGGCCGAATCCATTTCGATAGGCCCACGACTCATACGATTCCGTCAAATTCCGATACGAGGGCCGCATCATGGAGTCCGCCGTCCACAAGAGCACGCCCAACAACGTTTCCGTCTTGTTCCGCATAACCACCGCCCCTTCCGCCGCCATCACACGTGCGACATGAATTTGTCACACGTGTGACAAATTCATGTCGCACTGTACGAAACGGGAGATGTGGGGGCAAGATTGAGAAATGGGAATCGCTACGAAGATCCGGCGGACACAGCCGCGCGCGCCTGGGCCGCCCGTTTGCGGCGGGTGGCGTTGAGGATCTTCTTCCGCAGACGCAGCGCTTTGGGTGTGGCCTCGATATACTCGTCATCCGCGATATACTCGATGCTACGCTCCAATGACATACGTATCGGCGGTTCCAAGGGCGTCACCTTCCCCTCCCCCTGGCTTCGCACGTTGGACAAGGCCTTCGTCCGGGTGGGGTTCACCGGCAAATCCTCCGCACGGGCGTTTTCACCGATGATCATGCCCTCGTACACTTCATCGCCCGGGCCAATGAAAAGGCGGCCCCGATCCTGTAACGTTTCCAACGAATAATACGTGGAAACCCCGTGTTCAATCGCCACCAACGTGCCCGTAAAGCGCGTCCGGATATCGCCCGCGAAGGGACCGTATTCCTTGAACATATGCGACATGGCCGCCCGGCCGCTGGTGAGATTGACGAGGTCCGTCTCGAATCCAATCAGGCCGCGCGTCGGAATCACGCATTCCATGCCGACGCCATGCGCATGGTGTTTCATGTCTACAATCTGCGCCTTGCGCGTCGCCAGATTCTGCATGATATCGCCCACACACTCGTCCGGCGTCTCAATCCAAAGCGATTCATAGGGTTCCAATGTCTGCCCGTTCTCCTTATGCAGAATGACTTCCGGCCGCGAAACAAGCATCTCGTATCCCTCGCGACGCATCGTCTCCACCAAAACGGCAATTTGCATGGCGCCGCGCGCGCTGACCAGAAACACGTTGGCCTGATCGGTATCTTCAACGATCAACGAAATATTCGTCCGTGTTTCGCGAAACAGTCGTTCGCGCAGTTGGCGCGTGGTCACATACTTCCCATCACGCCCGGCCAAAGGCCCGTCGTTGACACAAAAGCGCATTTGAATTGTGGGTGGATCTATTTCTACGAACGGGATGGCCGCCGCCTGCTCATCGGCCGACAAAGTCTCGCCGATATCCACATCGTCGAAAGCCGCCACTCCGATGATATCGCCCGCCGTACCCGCCGTGTATTCGGAAGAATCCACGCCCTTGAAATGGAAGAGCTTGAGCACCGCTTTACGTTCCCTGCGTCCGTCCTTGCGAATACAGGTCACGGCATCCCCCATCTTTACGGATCCGCTCAGCACCTTGCCGATTGCGATGCGGCCGACGTAATCACTCCAATCCAGGTTGCTGACCAACATCTTGAATGGCGCGTCCGGGTCGGCTTCAGGCGGCGGGATGTGCTCAATGACCGTGTCCAGCAGCGGCCGCATATTCTCGCGCGCATCCTTCAGCTCACGCACGGCAAAGCCTTCCTTGGCGCTGGTGTAAATGAAGGGCGCATTGAATTGGTCCTCGCTGGCGTGCAGTTCGAGTAGCAGTTCGAGCACCTCGTCGTGCACCTTGTCCGGGTCGGCGTGTTCGCGGTCGATCTTGTTGATGACCACAATGGGTTTCAATCCGTGCTGTAACGCCTTGCGCATGACGAAACGGGTCTGGGCCTGGGGCCCCTCGTAGGCGTCCACCACCAGCAATACACCGTCGACCATCTTCATGATGCGTTCGACCTCGCCGCCGAAATCGGCGTGGCCCGGCGTATCCACAATATTGATTGTTACGCCGTTGTAATGAACGGACGCGTTCTTGGCCTTGATCGTGATGCCCTTTTCACGCTCCAAATCCATCGAATCCATAACCCGATCCTCAACGACCTGGTTGGAACGGTACGCGCCGCCGTCACGGAGCAATTTGTCCACCAATGTGGTCTTGCCGTGATCAACGTGCGCAATAATAGCGATGTTGCGAATGGGAATCATAGACTCGGTCACTCCAGCTTCCTTGAAGGGCGCGTCAATCTAACTGAAAGACGTCGGAAAGCAAGAAATAACGATTCACTGTTTCCTATTCACCATCCAAGCGGAGAAGTCCTCGAGGAAGTGCATGAATCCGGGCAGATGTTCGGCTGGGAAATCATACTTTGCCGGCGCATCGGCGAGTGTTTCCTTGAAACAACGCAACCAGACCTGGCGGGCTGATTCGTCAATCGGAAACGGCATGTGCCGGGCGCGCATTTGGGGAGGCCCGTAGAGCTCATGGTAGAGCGGCGGTCCGCCAAACAATCCGACAAGGAATGCGGCAATCCTTTTTGATGCGGCCGGCATATCGTCGCTGAACATCCAGCGGATCTCCGATGCCTCGAGTTTCGAATAGAAATCGGCGCACATGCGGAAGATGTTTTCCCGCCCCATGGCCGCATAGATTTCGCGGCTTGGACCAGCTCCTTGCGGCGGGCCGCCAGGCGGAACATAGAACGACGAGTCGTTATCGTGGGACGTTTGCTTCATGGGTTCGGGAAGGTATAATGATGCACAGCAAAAGGAAAGGTTAACTCATGAAGTTATTGGTTAGCGGATCAACAGGCCTGGTGGGCGCCGCCTTGTGTGACCGCCTGCATCAGGACGGACACGACGTACAACGCCTGATACGCAGCGACGGCGAAGGGGTCAAATGGGATACGGAAACCTACACGTTCGAAGCGCCGTCTCACCTGGAAGGTTTCGACGCCGTCATCCATCTCGGCGGAGAATCCATTGTGGGTCGCTGGTCCGATGCAAAGAAGCAGCGCATCCGGGACAGCCGAGTCAAGAGTACGGCCTCGCTGGCCAAAGCGCTGGCGGACCTTACATCGAAGCCGAAGGTTTTGGTGGTCGCATCCGCCATCGGCTATTACGGGGATCGCGGCACTGAGGAATTGACGGAAAATAGCTCGGCGGGCGAAGGGTTCCTGACGGAAGTTTGCGAGGCCTGGGAAGCCGCGGCCGAACCCGCCCGCGAGGCAGGCATACGGGTGGTGCATCCGCGTTTCGGCATGCTGTTGAGTCCGAAAGGAGGCGCGCTGAAAGCGATGCTGACGCCGTTCAAGCTCGGGCTGGGCGGCCGGGTCGGTTCGGGCCGACAATATGTGAGCTGGGCCTCGCTGGACGATGCCGTGGGCGCGATCCTGCATGCGGTCCATACGGAATCCGTCTCCGGCCCCGTCAACGTGGTCGCGCCCGCCCCTTGTACCAATCTGGAGTTGACGAAAGCGCTGGGAGCCGCCTTAAAGCGACCGACGATCTTTCCGGTACCCGCATTCGGCGCGCGGTTGATCTTTGGTGAAATGGCCGATGCGCTGCTGCTGGCGAGCCAGCGGGTATTGCCGGAGCGGCTGAAGGCGACGGGCTATTCCTTTCGCCACACGGATCTTCAGGAGACCTTGCGAGAACTCCTGCAGAAAGGATAGAGGTTGGTCATGTCGAGCTTGCCGAGACATCCCGGATCACGCCCGCCACCGTTGTGCATTCGACATCCACCTCGATGAGAAAGCGTTGAACCCTGCAAGACTCACGTGGTTACCGGAAAGGGGCATTTTGGGGTTCCGCTCCTGAAGCACTGACGGTGGTTGGCGCGGATTGAGCTATCTCGACCCCACCAAGACGCGGGGCAAGCTTCGTCCCGCCCCGCAGCTGCGCGCGCGCGTCAACCTCATGCCCGGGGCTGCATCAAAAGCACACGATAAGGAACGACGACGAAGTTTTGGAGTGCGGCGGCAACGAGTCATCGAGGCGACGCCGCTCTTGTCGCGGCGTAGCGAAGCGAAGACGGATTCGCTCGGGCCAAACGCATCCGCTCCACCAAAGCGGCGTCGCGAAGACTTGCCGCCGCACTCCAAAGCGCTTCGCGCAAAGATTGCCAGAGAATAGGTACTGGATGGTTTTGATACAACCCCAGCGAAAGCATGAGAATAGTCGGATCTTTCGTTC
>SKZA01000378.1 GCA_007127595.1 Kiritimatiellia bacterium | reverse complement strand
GCCATCGCCGACGACCAGATCTCGTTCCGCGCCCATAGTGTCGTTGACCCGTCGGTCAGTTTCAGCCAATCCGCATTCGGTTTGGACACCGACTCCATCGCCTTCGTCACGCTGACACAGACGCCGCCCTGGGGAGGCTCCGGCCAGCAAGCTCGGCGGCGCTCTACCTCCCACTTCATCTATTTCGTGACGTTCATGCGGGACGATCAGAACAATCTCATGGACGCAAGCCATGATAAAGGGCCCCGCTATCGCCTGGCCCGCATGCGCAAGACCCGCAGCGCGCATTGGGTGGCCGGCCAAAACCCGGGCCTACTGGATAGCGCTTACCATCGTACGGACTGGTGGGCCCCGGACGCTTGGGAGGCCCTCCACGACGGTTTCGGGGGACAAAACATTGAAACGATCGCCAACAATGTCGTCGCCTTTGAAGTCTGGACATATGACGGATCGGGTACCGAACAGTTCAACTATGACTCAACGCAGCATGGTCCCCCGTTGTGGACGGACATCTATCTGCAAGTCCTGGGCGAGTCGGATATGACACGCGCAGCCCAATTATGGGGCGCGGATCAGGCGGCGGCAACGGATTTCATTGAGCGCAATTCACGACGCTACTCAGCGCGTATCCATTTTAGAAACAGAGAAGGATTTGCCGAATAATGACCTGCCATAACACCCCAACGCCGTCTCAACCTCTTGCCTCCCGTTCAGGCATTGCGCTTGTGGTCGTCCTCGGCATGCTGTCCGTCATCGTCCTGTTGGGCGTGGCCTTTGCCATCTCCATGCGCACGGAACGCCTCGCGGCAAACGCCTTCGTCGATGTCGTGCGTGCGCGCACGATCATGGATGGAGCGCTGACGCGCGTCATGACCGACCACCTGCCCAACGCCGCCCCCGGCTTTTATCCCAACTGGCTCGTCCATACGCCGTCGGGCGGCGACCTGTCCGCTGGCAGTTTCATGGCGGCGAGAGGCATTGACTACGTACCCGGCGCGCTGCGCCCCGCCGCAAACGCCGGGGACGAAATGCGGTGGCAGGATATGCTCGATCCTCAGGGAAATTTTCACGGGCAATATGCCTACATGATCGTCAATATGTCCGGACTGCTGGACGCCAATCATATTGACAAGGAAGACCGCGCTTACGGCGGAAGTCCCGGGGAAATCCAGTTCAGCGATTACATCTTTGATAGCGGCGAGGTGGGATCAGGAAGTCTTCGCTCTTGGCGCGATGACTACTTCATACGGTTCGAGACGGTGCCGGAACTGTTCGCGCTCGGTACGTGGAACGCGGCAAACGCCGGCAGTCCCAACCTCGTCTCCATGACTGAATCTCCACCCTTTACGACCGGCGCTAACTATGTGGACCATTTCCACATCTTTTCCCGATTCCCGGACACCAGTTATGCCATCGAACAGGCCGGACAAGCCATCGCCAATCCAAAAGCCTTGATCGGGGGCGACCCGAATTTTTGGGAACACGACGACATCGTGTCCGTCCTGATGGAGACGCCCGCCCTATTCGACTCACAAGCGGACGCCCAGACGTTCGTGAATCTCCTGCACGACTTCGCCGACGAATCCTATGTCCCGCAGAATCCCGGCGGCCTCAGCTTCAAGCGCGTCCCCATGATCAACGAAGTCGTGATGAGCAATGTCGTTGAGCGGCGGCAACCTGCGGAATTCGGCGACCCCGACATTATTGCCATGCAGGTCCACCTCTCCGTAGAAACCTGGTTCCCTTTCGACGCGCAAACGGAGTATGCAACGGTGGAGGTCACGTACTCGGAAGATACCCTGACAGCCCTGGTCGGCCCCCCTATCTACGGCGATTTGGGCAATTTCGAGCTGATCAATGTGGAGCAAGACCCGGAAGGGCCGCATTCCGAAAACGACTTTCGCGTGACGCGTTTCATCTTCGAGTCCAGCATGCCGGCCTCCCCCTGGCCTGAAGGACTACTCATGCAAGTCACCTTGTCGGGCAATCTCGCCGTTGAATTGACATCAGATGGCAGCGTGGTCAACCAAGTAAACGGGCCTTGGCCTGCAAATACTTTTCAATTTTCCATGCCCCCAACCTTTCCTTTTCCCGCATACGACTCACCCGTCAGCGTGGGGCAAGTACGGGCCTACTCTACAGATGATCCTCGATTCAACTGGGACACCGCCAACGCCGCCTCAAGCGCATCAGGTCAATGGCGGCCGCAAGCCGAGACCCTCGGTGGCATGAACGCGGGTATGGGTCAATTCTCGGAAGATGACGAGGTCGGCCTCATGTATGTCGCCCAGCGCGAATTCATCAATGCCGGGGAAGTCAGCTATCTGCCGTACAGCGGGAACCCCGCCGACCCGTTTCAACCCTGGCGCACCGCCCGCCTGATTGGACCGGACCCGAACCAATCCGCACGCATCATCGACCGGCTGAGCACGGCCACCAATCCGCAACGCCGCGGAAAGGCGAACATCAACAGCCCGTTCACCAATGTCGTCCGCGCGGCCATCTTTGGCGCGCCGCGAGAAGAGTGGCCGGGCATGGGCGGGATCGGCACCACCGTTACGCGCGACCAGGCCGGCGCAATCGCCGGCTTGATATATGAAGCCTTTGGCAACCTGGACACCAGCACGGACTTCGCCATGAATATGTCCGATCTCGTCAATGCCCTCGACACGTCCCAGATCGGCTCCATTCTTGGTCTTGGGCCGGCCGACAACAACAAGTTCATTGCGGAAAGCCCGATCCGCAACAGCATGGGCACGCTGGGCACGCGGGACACCCTGTACACGGTATTTCTCGCCACGCGCACATTACCGGTTGGCCTGACGCCTGACGACATACCGTCGGGCGAATCGTTGGATGATTATGTGGCGGCCGAGCAACGGGCCGTCGCCGTTGTATGGCGCGATCCTTATCGGCCCACGCTGAACGGCCCGCAGCAAACCATCATCCGCACATTCAACTGGCTCCTGGAAGAGGATTGATGCGCCGCCCGTCAAGCGAGCGATCAGAGCGTGATGAACCTGTCTCACGATGCGCCGACGAGGGCGTCCGTCAGAGGCCATACGCGTTTCTTAAGCCGCATCATTTACATATTCCTTCGTGATGTCTGATATGGAGTGCGGCGGCAACGAACCCGACCGCACAGCGTGTCGGGTGAGGCGACGCCGCTCTTGTCTCGGCGCAGGGAAGCGAAGACGGATTGAACAGCGGCGGGAAGCGAGTCTTCGAGCCTGCCCGGAAGTCAAGCGAAGCGCGTACTTCCGAGCGCCACGCCGCGACAGCCGGATACGGCGCCGCGTCCTCCTACGGAGGCCTTGTCGCCTCATGACAAAGCGGTGCCGCCCCCGACTTCCCGACCCACTGCGTGGTCGGACGTCGGGGTTGTCACCGCACTCCAAATTGCTTTCCCAGTCAATAAGCACGAAAAGTCTTAAGTTAACGCGCATGGCCGGAGGCGGGCCCTGAAGTCAAGCGAAGCGCGTACTTCCGGGCGGGCAAGCAGCGACTCCACCAGAAGCACATTCTTCAACCCCCAAGCGGGCTGCGGAAGATGGGTAGGCAGGGAACCATTGTAACGCTTTGACACCTATGCCCCGAACGGGGTATCCTTATCAGTGACAAAAAGAGTCTAACTCAGGCCATTTCCATGCGCTTATATCGCCTTATACTGCTATGTATTCTGTGCCCGGCACTGCTCCTTTGGGGCGCGGCCGGACAGGCCAAGGAATCCACCTTTCCACAAGTCGGCGTGGCCGGCACCTTCAATGGGTGGAACTCGGCAGCCTCAAACCTGCAGCTTGTGGATGATTATATCTGGCGGGGCGACATCCAACTCCCCCCCGGCGAACATGAATTCAAGTTCACGACTCCGGGCTTCGTCAACAATTGGGGGATCCCCTCCTACCCGCATCAATCCCTGCCCCAAGCCGGGGTAGGCGTAGCGGATTCAGGCAACATCCGTTTCGATCTCGACACCAACACCGTCGTTCGCTTCACGTTCAACGACCAGACGCTTCGATACAGCGTCATGGCCATGAACCAGACCTTCACGAATCTGCTTTTCAATGGTCGTTTCGAAACCGCCGGCTCCAATGCCGAGCGCGCGCGCCATTGGGAAATGGGAAACCCGAACGCACACGGCAACGTCGCGGGCGCGGCGCGCCGGGTGGACTGGGCGCCGCCGGGCCCCTCCCCGTTTGGTGACTGGATTGCGGCCATTCTCGGAACATGGGCGGGCGAGGGCAACTCCGGTGCATGGTGGCAGGAGGCTCCTGTGGAACCCGGCGTGACATATGAGGCAAGCGCCTATTTCTATGCCGAAGGGGCCCCGAACCAATGGACCGCCGCGGAACAGGCGCTGAAATTGGAGTTCTTCGACTTCAACGGGAACACGCTGAGCGAACACGTGCTCGACCTCGGATCCGTTACCAACGACTGGCAAAATCAGACGATCAGTGGCGTAGCGCCGCCGAAAGCGGCGTGGGGCCGATTTGTCGTCTTTGCCGCCGGCACCGGTCCGTCCGGCGTGTTCGTCTTCGACAACGCGCGTCTTGAAGCGGTCTCATCCAGCCGCACACAGGATTTCAATGATTGGTTTGGCGCCGAGATCGACGGGAATTACCTGTTGGCCGGCTGGCGAGTGAATACGGGGAAGATGGTATCCACCGTTGTGGACGGCATCTACACCACGCAATTGGCCCGGTCAGGCCTGGCCGCGAGCCTCGCCAACCCCGGCGGCGACACCAACCTCGGCGGTTTCGTCCGCAGTCCGCGCCTGCAAGGCGGTATCGGGACGGTCACCTTTTATTATCGCCATGGATTTACCGGCGATCCCGAAGAGGGACCGGAAGAGCCCGTGAGTTTCCGCGTGCAGAAATCCCAGCTCGGCGATTTCTGGACGACCATTGCGGAGGTCAATAACATCTTCACCATCGATCACGTTCGGTATGACGCATTCGAATTCGATAACGTCGCGCGTTACATCCGTATCCAACACACCGGATCCAGCACCAACCGGCTCATTATCGATGATATCGAGGTCGGTTTCCCTGAAACGGCGCCGCGCTTCATGAACTTCGATACCTGGCCGATCGCCGGCGAGACGCCGGGCTGCCATACCTTTTTGAGCTGGCACGTATGCACCGGCATGGTCGCTGAAGCCTTCGCCAAAGCCGGTAAGGCCGCGCAGATATTCGGCGCCGAAGGCAATCCGAACTATCTCCAAGCCCCGTCGTTCAACAACGGATACGGCCCCATCAGCTTCTTCTACCGGCGCGGCACCAATGGTCTGAACACCGTCGGCTTCGCCCTTGAAGCATCCGAGGATGGGGATGACTGGGTGGAACTCGACCGCGTGGAAGGCATCTTCGAAACGTCGTGGCAGGAATACAGCAGATTCTTCTATGAAACCGAGCCGCACTACATTCGCATTCGAAACCTGATTGAGGAAAGCGAATCCGAAGGTGGCGCGGTCCTGCTGTACGAACCTTTCGATGGGGGCTCGCAAGCGCCGCCGGGCTGGACGTTCAATCAAATCGGTCAATACAACTCCAACGCCAGCTCCGGCGAAAGCGGGCCGCCCAGCTTGCAGTTTGCGAACAACGCAGGCAACTCCTTTGTCATCACGCCGGACGTGGTGAATCCTACCAACATCCAGTTCATGATCCGCGGCAACAGTACCGGCGGCGGCTCCACATTCCATGTGCGCGGTTGGGAAAACGGGCAATGGGTCACCATAGAGGACATCACCTCGTTCAGCGGTGCGTCCGGCGGTGAAATCCGCTCGTTCGACGTCTCCACGAACATGACGCGCTTCCAATTCCAGTACACGAAAGACCTCGGCAACGTGGCCTTTGACGACCTGCTGATCACTGGCTTGCCACCGGAAGACGATGATTTACCTCAAATCCTGATGCTCGACGAGGTCATGATCGGCAACCCCATCGAGTTCCGCTCGCAAAACTTCAATTCCTGGCCGACCAAAGGAAGTTATGCGCCCGACTTCTCGCAGCACCAATTCTGGACACTTACCGGCGATCACATTGTTGACGGGCAGAATGCGTTCGAAGGGCAGGTCGCCCGCCTGCGTCGGCCTTCAGGCGGTCCCAACCCCGCCATCACATCCCACTTCTTCCGTGACGGGATCGGCGCGATCGAATTTGTGTATCGCGCATGGCCCAACGATCAGAATGTCGGCTTCCGGGTGCAGACATCTGAAGACGGCGAAACCTGGGATACCGAGGCCACGGTCACCGGCGTGCAGAATACGCATTACGAGAGCTTCAGCCTGTTTATCGGCAATCCGAACGCGCACTACATGCGCATCGTACAGCATGCCGGAAACGCAAACACCCGCCTGCTGGTGGACAATATTTCCGTCCCGCAACCGCAACCTCCGCCGAACGTATTACTGACCGGCCGGCACGAGCCCAACCGCCCGTACATCGATGACGAAGTCACGCTCTTCGCGTCGGCCATTCCGCAATTCGGCGCGTCGAGCATTTCGATCACCTCGTACTATCGCGTCGGCACCTCGGGCGCATGGACCGCTGAAACCATGGTGCTCGATGCCGGCGAATGGCGTATCACCAACAACATCCCGCAACAGCCGGTCGGCACGCTGGTGCAATACTATATGGAAGCGAACTTCAGCGGGCCCGGCGGACAGTCCGGCACGGTGTTCTATCCCGCGCCCGGCGAAACCGACCCGGCCTTCTACCAGATCCCGCGCAATCGTCCGGGCTCCGTATGGATCAACGAAATCGATTACGTGAATTGGGCTGATGAGTCGTTCAACTTCTTCAACAAGGAATTTATCGAATTGGCGGGCGTGGCCGATGCAGACATCAGCGGTTGGCGCCTGGAAATTCGCGATGGCGGCGATCCCGCGCAGCCCATGCATGCCGAATATACCGTCCCCGCGGACACCTTGATTGCAGAATACGACGATATCGGGTTCGGCTTCTTCGTCTTCGCGGGCGAAGACATCGATTCTCCGCCGCGCGATATCACGCTGACCAACTATCTACACGTGCTGCCCATCGGGGCGGTATTGCTCCTGAACGAACTGGGGCAGGTCGAAGACGCGTGGTCCTATGGCGGCTTTGCGCAAGGGTATAACAACATACCCGTTCAGGACGAAGATGCGTTCCCGCCCATGACCAATGCCGTTGCCTTGACCGGTATCGGATCGCAGTCCGATCATTTTGATTGGGCGACCGTTTCACCGCCCACTCCGGGCGAACCGAATCCGGACCAGACGTTTGCCGATCCGGGCATCATCGACGTCGATCCGGGATCGTTGACGTTCCAGTATATCGCGGGCAGTTTCCCGCCGCCGCCGCAGTCGCTGGTCATCAGTAACGCGGGCGAATCCGCCCTCTCCTATTCCGTTGCCACCAATGCGTCATGGCTTTCTGTCG
>SKZA01000309.1 GCA_007127595.1 Kiritimatiellia bacterium | reverse complement strand
TCATGGCGTGTTCCTGATTCGAGCGGTGTACGTCAACGTCCAACGGCAAGGCGCGATGCGACACGCTCCGGAAGACCGGCGTCCGCAATCTTTTTCTGCGTAATTCTGAAATCGTAGGCTACCCGATGAAGTTCCACCTCATTCTTGAGCATGTCAAATGTCACATAGGCCGCCCGTGGATCTCCATCGCCCGGCTGACCGACGCTGCCGGCGTTGATGAAGTATCTCCGGCCGAGCATGATCCGAATCTTGGAATAGAGTCCGACCCGGACCCGATCGGTCTTTTCAAAGGCCAGCGGCACATGCGTATGTCCGTAGAAACAGAGCGACGTGGTCTGATACGCGAAACTGGCGTCGGCCTCAAGTTTGTCGAAGACGTACCCCCACATCTCGGGCGTATCCAGTGTGCTATGTACAATGGTAAACGTTTCCACACGAGAGACATACTTGAGGTTGCGCAGGAATTCCCGTTGTTCGTTCGACAGTTGTTTGCGCGTCCAGTCCACAACATCGGCCGCAATCGGATGGAACCCGTTGAGGTTATCGTCGATGGCACAATAGTGGTCGTGATTGCCCCGCACAATGGGACAGTTCAGTTCGCGCACCCGGTCAAGACACTCTACCGGACTCGCGTTGTACCCTACGATATCACCGAGACATACGAAATGGGTCACCCCCCGCTTCTTTGCATCCGCCAGCACGGCGTTAAGCGCCTCCAAATTCGCATGGATGTCTCCTAATATCGCGTACTTCATCAACCCATCCCACTAATCGTATCGAATTTCAAACCGACGATACGCGCCGCTCGCCTTCGACCATTCCCGATGTTCGTTTCGAATGCCCCCGCCAACATGCGATCTATAGATGTCCTGGACAAACGCTTCAAGCACCGTTTTTTCTCCTTGCGCCACCACCCGCACGGAACCGTCATATTCGTTCCGCACATACCCCACCACCGGATACCGCGTTGCCAGATCGGCCACGGCAAATCGGAAGCCGACTCCTTGCACCCGTCCTTCGAATTGGATGGTAAGGCATGCATGTCGCTCTATCGTTTCGTTCTCCATACAGATTGACCAGCTCTCATTTAATCATGAACACCCGGCAAATTCAATCAGAGACGTAAAACCGCTTGACCTCTTTGTTTTTTGAGACTTTGCGCAAGGCCCGGATACGGGCTAAAGTATCCGTCATAATGGAGCACGCACCTAGATTTCAGGGCGGGCGCGGCGACAGTGCCCTCTTCTTCGTAGCCGCCGCCGTTAGGCGGTGGACGGCATACCCCATGAGGGTTCTTCTCAGGGCTGCCAATGGGCCGCATGCCCGCAGGCCCCCTCCGCGCCGCTGGGAAATGGTGCGGCGGATTTTAATCGGACGCCGCCCACGGCAGACGCTTATCCGCACACTGATTCTGGCTGTGGTCTGCTATGCCGTGTTTCGTTTCGCCTTTCTCCCCGTCTATGTGAAAGGTGACAGCATGGCGCCCACCTATCGTGACGCGAGCCTGAACATGGCCAACACATTGGTGTATCGATTCCGTGAGCCCACACCCGGCGAAGTCGTGGTCATCGAGATGGCCGGTCGCCGCACCATGTTTCTAAAACGCGTTTTGGCCGGGCCGGGGGATGTGGTCTATTTCGAGGACGGTCTGCTCATGGTAAACGGTCGCTCCGTCGATGAACCGTATGTAATGAAACATGGCACATGGACGACGGAACCGGAGAATTTGGAACCCGACGAATACTTTGTGGCCGGGGATAACCGCGCCATGCCGTGGGAGTGGCATACGATGGGCGTCGTGCACCGCTCGCGCATTGCGGGGAGAGTTGTGTTTTGAAGTACAAGACTTGGATATACGCATTGCTTCTCCTTGCGCTGGGTGTAGGTGTCGTCATCCATCAATGGGATCGCGACAAGCGACGCATTAATAAACGCCTGAGCCAACTGCAGGAGGCCGTAGCCAAGGAAACGGGCGAAGGGCATTTGCGCACGCTGGCCAAGTCGCAGGAAGTGGTCGGATTCTTCACCCCCGAAGCCGAATTGCGGCTGCGCCCGCTCCTTTCACAACGGCTGACGCGTAGAGAACTCTCCACCATTTTCTATCAGGTGCACAGCAGCGTGGACCGTCTACAGGTACGTATCCGTGATCGACGCCTGGATGTGGATACGGCAAGCGGAACGGCTTCCATGCGTTTCACGGCGACGGGAACCGTGCACATGGGCGGCCGTGCGGAAACACAAATGCACGAGTTCCATCTGCAATGGGTCAGACGGGATCGTGAATGGTATATCGATCAGGCGGAGATCGCACAAGCCATCCGCCCGCCGGGCGGCAACCGGTAGCCGCCGTCGTAAGACGGTGGCCGGATGCGCCACGGGGTTCCGCATCCACGCCGTTACCGGCGCGGCTACGAAGCCGGGGCAGCAAACGATTCAGCAGCCCGCCCTAGTCCACCACGCGAATCTCGAACAGGCGCGGCCAGAGCTTGCCCGTCACGAAGATGCGACCGGTTTCCTCGTCATACGCAATGCCGTTTAATACATCGACCGGGCCGGTGACATATTCCGGACGCAGAATCCCGGTTAAATCAATCCAGGCGCGCACCCGCCCCGATTCCGGATCGATGCGCGCGATGCGGTCCGTCTTCCATACGTTCGCCCATATTTCACCTTCGATCCACGCCAACTCATTGAGGCGCTCGACCGGTGCGCCGTCCGCCGTCACATCCACTACACGCATGACGTCAAAGGTATCGGGCGACAGAAAACGTAACCGATGACTTCCATCGCTCATGATCAGATGCTCTCCGTCATAGGCCAAGCCCCACCCTTCCCCGGCATACGTGAATTGACCGACCCGTCGGAGCGTGTCCAAGTCAAAGATGAAACCGACGCCCGCGCGCCAGGTCAGCATGTGGATACGGTTGGTCACAATGGCGATTCCTTCGCCGAAATAGCGGTCTGGAAGATTGACCCGTTGCAGGACGCGTCCCGTCTTCAATTCCACCCGCCGCAGACTGGAAGCGCCGTGTTGTCCCGTACTTTCATAGAGTTGGCCGTCATGAAACTGGAGACCTTGCGTGAAGGCGCGCCTGTCATGCGGATAGCTGCGGATGACTTCGTAGGACTGGACCGGCACGCCGGATACGACCACCGCTTGCTCCTGCCCGTTTCGTCCGCAGGCCGACCATAACAGCGCGCCGACCAGCAGGCCGACCCACCCTAAACGGTTCATCACGGATGTATTCACGACGTCGCCTCTTCGTCTGGCGCAGCGGGCCAGTTCCCGAATAGCCTGCGCACGTTCGCCGTTGTCATGCGCGCCACCTCTTCCGGTGTCTGCCCGCGCACGGCCGCAACGGCTGCGCCGACATGCGGCACATACGCCGGTTCATTTCGCTTGCCGCGATAGGGCACGGGCGCCAGATAAGGAGCGTCCGTTTCAACGAGTAACAAGTCGTCCGGAACGATCCGCGCCACCTCGCGTAACGCGTCCGCCTTCTTGAAGGTGACAATACCGCTGAAACTGATCATAAAACCCAGATCCATGAGCGAGCGCGCGAACGGGCCGTCACCCGTGTAGCAGTGGATCACGCCCGGCACATCGCGCGGGCCGTTCCAACGCGCGGCATAGCGCGCCAAAAGGCGGTGCGTGTCGGCCTCGGCGTCGCGCGTATGAATGACGACCGGGAGGCGGCACGCACAGGCGAGATCGAGCATGTGCTCCAACAAGGCGCATTGTTGGGAGGCGGTTTCAGCGCTGTAATGATAGTCCAAGCCGGTTTCCCCCACCCCAACAACGGCGGGATCCGACAGGAGCGCTTCGAGCCCTCCTACCGCAGGAGCGCGATCCGCTTCGTCACGGTCATACCCAAGCACCGCGCATACGTCTTCGTGTTCCCGCGCGGCTGCCAGGGCTTTGTCATTTGCCTCATCCGATCCCCCGATCGCGATTACCCCCGTCACACCCGACGCGCGGGCGCGCGTCAGCATGTCCGGCAGGTCGCCTTCATCAATGAAACAGTCCAAATGTGCGTGGGAATCGATCCACATAACGGTTAATGCCTGTCCAGCCATGCGGCGGTCGGATGATCGCCCCACTCGCTTTTCAATTTCTCGCGCAAGGCATCCGCCCGATCATCGAGTCCCAGGCCGCGCAGTATCCGTATCCATCGGGCTCCGACACGAATCGCGGTTTCCGCCGTTTCTGCATGCGTGATGACATGCTGATATTGACGGCCTGCGTCTCCGATAAGTTCATTGAGTGCATATAAATCCCCGAGTTTCTCACGGATCACCAAGCTGTCCCGTTCACGAAGCCGGTCCCGCAGATATTGAAGCGCCACATTGAATCGCCCCTCCTGAATCATCAGGTTGGCATGTCGCACATGGGCCCATTCAATTTCCGATTTGTCATCCTCTTTCAAGTGCTCGATCTGTTCGCGAATGCCATAGCGAAAGGGTTGATACAACGGGTCGCCGATGACGGTGACCTGCCACGATACGACGCTTTGGGCCATATAGACGGCGTCACCGAACCGGTATCCATGCGCGAGACGCTCGGCAAAGAGTTGCAGGTTGGGCGTAAATTGCAGGAAGGGCTCGCTGACAGCGCCCATCGTAGCGGCCGCTCCGCGAGCGAGCAATGGACCCGCCCAGTACCGATCCGGCTTTCTCAGGCTGATGGCGCTGGCCGAGTGTTTGTGGTAGGTAATGGCGCCCGGCCGGAAGCGAAAATCCTCGCGGAGAAAGGGTCCTGCGATGTGCTCTGCATACCAACCCAAATAGAGTACAGCGTCCTCCATCGGATACGCTTCATCCCAGATCGCCTCTTCCAGATCCAGCCGCGCCTCATACCCCATGCGTCGAAAACGCTCATACGCCTCTCGGATCCAGTAATCGCCGATATAATGCGAACCGCCGGTCAAACCGCGGGCGTCGAAATACATCCGGCCCAATAAGCCGTACCTTTCGGCGCGGAGCGTGTCGTCAATCATCCGGCGCACGGTAGCCGGGTCGGGGCCGTCCAGTCGTGCGGCGACAAGGATGAAATGGTTTTCACCCACCGCTCGACTCGTGCTCAAGCTGTGATGCAAGGGATTCTTCTGAGGCCCCGAAATGTCGTAGGGCGGAGCGAGCAATAGGGCCAACTCCGAATCCACCGCCGCCATATTCTTGAAACCCGGTTTACCCAGCCGATCCGTAATGCGCGACATCAACCGGAAACGCGTGTCGGCCACGCGCAAGGGCACACCATACATGGACACGACGAAATCCACGCGCGAGGTGGTGGTCAGCCACGGGGTTTGATGGCCGTTCACCTGGGTGGCCGGACGCGCTTCCTGTTCAATCCATTCACGCTCACGGAGGAAGGATAACAGCGGGTCCCGCAACCGCGTGTTGTAGTTGTGCCGCGACATTTGTTCGCCCTTCGGCAAATCCAACACGCAAAGTTGCTCTTCAGGAATCCGGCGTGCTTCCATGTAGTAATGAGCCAATGCCACCGATTCCGGTACGTTCTTATTGGCAAGCACAACGACCAGCGGCTGGTCGGCGCGCACGGCATGACTTAGCGCCAAGAGCATGACGACCGGCATACCAAGCAAGCGAAGTTGAAATTTGGACATGACGCTAGGTCTCCACCACCAAGCCATCGTACGGCACGGTGATCCCTTCCGGCAACAGACTTTGCGTGTGTTCATGTTCCAAATCATGGCATAGATGAGTAATATAGGATCTACGGGCACCGATGCGACGCAAGGCGTCCACACTTTCCGTGAGATTCAAGTGTGTCGGATGCGCCCGTTCGCGCAGCGCGTCAAGAATCATGATATCAAGCCCGGTCAAACGCGCACACGTCTCGTCATGAAGATCGCTGCAATCCGGGAAATAGCCCACCCCCCGGCCCGCGTGCCGGATCACGTACCCGTATACGGACATGGGACCGTGTGGAACGGCAACGGGTTCAATCTCCACATCACCCAATACCCATGGCTCTGCAGCCTCTAGAAACTCGACTTGCGGCACGCTCGCACGCCAGATGCTCTCTTGGAAGACGTAATCGAATTTCCGGTGCATGCTGGCCAGCGTGTCGGCCGAACCATACACGGGGATGACCATCTTCTGCATGAAACAAAAGCGGCGCAAATCATCGAACCCGAAGATGTGATCCGCATGGGCGTGTGTCAAAAGCACGGCATCCACCCGTTCCACGCCGAATGAAAGCACCTGCTCGCGAAAGTCGGGGGGCGTATCGATGATCAGATGGAGATCCCCTGCACGCACATACAAACTGGTGCGGCGGCGCTTGTTTCGGGGATTGGAGGAACGACAGACCTCGCATGAACACCCGATAGCGGGAATCCCGTGCGAGGTGCCGGTGCCGAGAAAGGTGATCTTCATGATGGGGGTAAGGGTTCAGGGTTCGGGGTTCAGTAAGATGTTAACCTGAACCCCGGACCCCGAACCCTACGCGGCCCGGCCGGTCAGATCAAGAGCGGCGCGATAACCAACGCCACCACACTCATCAACTTGATGAGAATGTTGATCGAGGGACCGGCCGTATCCTTGAACGGGTCGCCGACCGTGTCACCGGTTACCGCCGCCTTGTGCGCCTCGGATCCTTTTCCACCGAATGCGCCGGCTTCGATGTGTTTCTTCGCGTTGTCCCATGCGCCGCCCGAGTTGGCCATGAACAAGGCCATCGCGACACCGGACACGGTCACTCCGGCCAACACGCCCCCGAGCATTTCGACGCCGCCCAGGAAGCCCACCACCACCGGCGTTAAGACGCCAAGCAGCGCGGGAACGGTCATTTCCTTGATGGCGGCCGCCGTGGAGATGTCCACGCAACGCGCATAATCCGCTTTCCCCGTGCCTTCGAGTAAGCCGGGGATCTCTTTGAACTGGCGACGCACTTCCTCAATCATGGCGAACGCCGCGCGTCCGACCGCGCCCATGGCGAAGGCCGAGAACAGATACGGCAACATGGCGCCGAGGAAAAGTCCCGCCATCACCTGCGGATTCGTCACGTCAATGGACATGGCCGGCAGATCGAGATCCGCAAGACGACCGTTGACGGTCGTCCGATAGGCGGCAAACAACGCCAACGCCGTGAGCGCCGCCGATCCGATCGCAAAACCTTTACCAATTGCTGCGGTGGTGTTCCCGACCGCATCGAGCTTATCCGTCCGTTCACGGACTTCCTTGGGCAATTCCGCCATTTCGGCGCAACCACCCGCGTTATCGGCAATCGGCCCGTAGGCGTCCACCGCCAACGTGATGCCCGTGGTGGCGAGCATGCCGAGTGCGGCGATGGCGATGCCGTAGAGGCCGGCAAAGTGATACGAAACGATGATGGCCGCCACCAGGCAGATGATGGGCAGCGCGGTGGACATCATGCCCGTGCCCAAACCGGAGATGATGTTGGTGGCTGAGCCTGTCTGCGACGCTT
>SKZA01000020.1 GCA_007127595.1 Kiritimatiellia bacterium | reverse complement strand
TGAGCATAACCAACGTTCTCTCGACATCCTCGCCTTCAGCCACGTCACTTACATTGGATACCACACCTACATCGGCCTCACTCATATCCGCCCATAGACGCAGCGCTTCCTGTGTCTTTTCCGCCGTGGCCCCCGAGATCGCGGCCGGCTCGATAAACGTAACGTTCCCCTTTGTGTCGCGAATGAGGTCGCCATAGGTGTCGCGCACGGATTCGGCGGACTGAATGACCTCGGTGAAACGACCGAGCGCGCGATTAACTTTAGCCACCGCGCTTTCTCCTTCGAACAAGAGCAACATGACGCGGCGCCGTTTGCCGGTTTGGGGGTCGGGCATGAAATTGTTGAGTACGTATTCAGAGAGCAGGGAACCCTCATCAATGCCGGTTCCTTTTGTGTCGCCGTGCCGCCTCAGCATTTCGGCATACTTTTCGACCAACTCCTTGCTCGGTGCGATCATGCGGGTGCCCACGAGGTCCAATCGGCTCCGCACGAGGAGACGCCCGATAATGCCACCCGTACGGGATTTCATCAGGGAATAGGGTGTTATCAATGCAAATGCCAACTCTTTCGCCATCGCGCAGCCTCCGTAAAGTAATTTGGGGCACACGTTATGATGCTGGCATTGAAGGTGCAAGTCTGAATAATCACACATGATGAACCGCGACGTGCCATCAAGCTATCCCGCACAAGCCGACCGCGTACTCTCCGCCGTGCGCGGCGCGGAGACGGCCGTGCACCGGGGCTGCCCAGCCGACAGATATCTGGCGGAGCTCTTCCGTGCCAATAGAGCATTTGGCTCGAAGACGCGGCGCCTCATCTCAGACACCGTTTTCTCGTGGTTCCGCTGGCGGGGTTGGCTCTATTCCAATGAGTCGGCCATCGCTGCCACCGATGTAGCCCTCGCACACGCGTTGGATGCAAATGACATCCACCCCCTCATGGCTTTCATGGCCGACGAAACGCCGCTTGCACCATGGGGATCGCTCGACCTGAACGACAAGGCAGCCGGCCTGTCGCGGGCGACCAAACGGACCTCGACGCCAACACCGGAACTGTTGGCTCCCTCTTGGGCTGTCGAACATATGGCTATTCCCGAGAGTGAAGAACGCGAACACTTTGTCGACGCCCTCCTTGCTTCCTGCCAGCATCGGCCGCCGACGTGGTTGCGCTTTCGACGACCAGAACGGGAGATCGGCCTGCGTACGCTGCGCGACCTGGACTATGAACCGGAGATACATTCTGATCTGCCCGACGCCGCACAAGTCGCCGCCCCGCTGAGTCGCGCGCATATCGATCATGTATCACCTTTTCTCGCCATTCAGGATCTGGCATCCCAATGCGTGGGCTTGATTGCGGACCCGCACCCCAAAGAATCATGGTGGGACGTATGCGCCGGCGCGGGCGGAAAGACACTGCACCTGGCCGACCTGATGAAATATGAAGGCCGCATTCTGGCCACCGAACCGCGGGAAGATGCGGTACGGGAATTAAAGCGGCGTGCCCTTTGTCAAAAGGCTCAAGCGCCGCTTAAGGTGATCCCGTCGGATGCTCGAGAGGTGAAGATGGATAGCCTGTTTGACGGGGTGCTGATCGACGCCCCGTGCAGCGGGATGGGTACGTGGTCGCGCGCACCGGACGCGCGTTGGAGAATGCCCTACGAGCGGGTAACGGAATTGATCGCACTACAGTTTGAACTTCTCCGCCACGCCTCGCGCGCCGTGAGAGACGGCGGCACGTTAATTTATGCGGTGTGCACGCTGACCTCAGAAGAAACCGTATCACAAGTGCGCGCTTTTGAGGAAGCCCACCCTGATTTTATTCCGCAATCGTTTATCCATCCACTGACGCGCAAGGAATGCCGCGGTTCGGCGTGGATCCTCCCCTGGCACGGTCCCTGCGGGGCGATGTTCGTGGCGAAGTGGAGAAGGAAAACGTTTAACGCTTAACGTGGGCTATTGCCCAAATCAATCGAGCGCCTTACGGCATCTTGAACGGGGTGTTTGTAGGGCCGCCGTGAGGCGGTTCTTCCTGCGGGGGGGCGGTGGAGTTCATCGCCTTACGGCGACCCTACGAACGGGTTGTTTGTAGGGACGCCGTCAGGCGTTTCTTCACTCGAAAACGATTCGGGCCGGGCAACAGCCCGTTAAACGTTCTCCCCTCCATCCACGTATCGGTACTTGCTCCCCTCATGGTTTCGCACCAGAACGGTGTCCCCTTCCCTGCCTTCGATGTAGTCCGGCGAGAGCGGTACTTTCCCGCCGCCGCCGGGGGCGTCGAGCATATAGGTCGGCACGGCGTAACCGGTGGTGAAGCCGTGCAAGGAGCGGATGATGTCTTTACCCGTCGAGATCGGCGTGCGGAAATGAGCCGAGCCCGCCACGGCGTCGCACTGATGCAAATAGTAGGGTTTCACGCGCATCTTAAGCAGCCCAAGCATGAGTGCCTTCATCACCGCGGGATGATCGTTCACACCTGCAAGTAGCACCGTCTGGCTGCCCAACGGGATGCCGGCATCGGCGAGGCGCGCGCAGGCGCGGGCCGTTTCCGGCGTGAGTTCCGCGGGATGCGTGAAATGGATACTGAAAAAGAGCGGATGATACTTCTTCAGCATCTTCACGAGGCCCGCCGTAATGCGTTGCGGCATGACGGCGGGTATCTTCGTGCCAATGCGCAGGAACTCCACGTGCGGAATCTCGTGCAGGCGCGCGAGCAACCATTCGAGCCGCTCGTCGGACAGGATCAATGGATCGCCGCCGGACAGCAGGACGTCGCGCACCTCGCGATGTTCGCGGATATAGGCAAGCGCCTGTTCCCATAATGCGCGATCGGGCAGGTATTCCCCAGCGCCGACCAGTCGCGAGCGCGTGCAATAGCGACAATACGTTGCACAGAAATCCGTAACGAGAAACAGCACTTTATCCGGATAGGTATGTACCAGGCCGGGGACCGGACTGCGCGGGTCTTCGCCGAGCGGGTCGTCCATTTCGCCGGACGATCGGACGAATTCGGCCTGCACGGGGATCATGGTCTTCCGGATCGGATCAGCCGGATCGTCACGCGAAATCAGCGACGCGTAGTACGGGGTGAAACCCACCGGCAACGCACCCTGCCGACGCAACACCGCCGCACGCTCGTCGTCGGTCAGCGGAAAGATCCGTTCCAGACCTTCGAGATCCCGAATGCGGTTGCGTAATTGCCAGCGCCAATCGTTCCATTCGCGGGCGGAGACGTCGGGATAAAAGCATCGCCTGAACGCGCTGCGGTCTTTCGAGGCTGATTCAGTGGATGTCCGGGCAGAAATCATGGGCCTTTTTTACCACGGATGATGCGGATGTCACGGAGAAGCCACCCCGCTCGTAGCGCCCCGTCCCTGCGCATGCGCGTCAACTTATAAGTATGCCGCGTCCCCACGGCCTTGAGCCGTGGGGGGCGACAAGTTGACTGAGAAAGGAATTCAGCATCAGCCTACATGAGCCTGTGTAGAGCGAATCTGGGACGTTCACGTCTTCATTCGCTCCTGTCCAGGCTCCGGCCAGACCGAAAGATCCGACTATCCTCATCCTTTCCGCTCCCACGGCACAAGGCCGTGGGGGGCGTTATGTCGATCAGGCCATTAAGTTGACGCGCATGCGCACCTGCGGGACGCACAGTTCCCACCTCGAGCAGGGAGCTACGAAAACCGTTCCGCAGCCTTCTCTGCAATGACACGGCCGATACTGATCGAGGCCGTGGCGGCGGGAGATGGCGCGTTGAGTACATGGATCTGGCGGTTAGCCTCCATAATGCGGAAGTCGTCCACCAACGCTCCGTCCCGGGCCACCGCCTGGGCGCGGATACCCGAGCCATGCGGTTTCACGTCCTCGGCGCGAATCTCCGGAATCAACCGTTGCAGCGCCCGTACAAACGACGCTTGAGATCTCGATCGCCACAACTCGCGGGCGCCGACCCTGCCGTATTTGCGGACCATCCTCCAGAACCCGCCATAGCGGAACATGCTGAAATCGCGCGCGCCATCGTCGCCCGGCTCATACCAATTCCTACGGAACGTCAGTACGGCGTTCGGACCGGCCTCCACTCCGCCTCCGATCATCCGCGTGAAATGTACGCCCAAAAAAGGAAACTGCGGGTCGGGCACCGGATAGATCAAGTGACGCACTAACCGCTCGGCTTCCGAAGTCAGTGCGACATACGTCCCGCGAAACGGAATGATCCGTACGTCCGGCCGGAGGCCGGCCATGCGCGCGATGCGGTCGGAATACAGTCCGGCACAGTTGATCAGGCTGCGCGCCTTGAATTCGCCCGACTCCGTCATGAACCGAAATCCGCCCGACTCCGGATGGATCAAAGAAACCGCCGCGCCCGTCCTGATGTCCACGCCCTCTTCGCGAATGAGTCGTGCATATGCCTCCGCGACCTGCACAAAATCCACAATGCCCGTATAAGGCACAAGCAAACCGGCCACCCCGCTGACATGCGGTTCGCGCTCGCGCATTTCCTCCGGTGACACCCGCCGGATATCCGTTAACCCATTTGCCTTCCCCCTTCGCTCCAGCTCATCCAGCGCGGGACGTTCGTCGTCGGTCACCGCCACGACCACTTTCCCACAGCGCTCAAACGGAACATTATGTTCATCGCAGAACCGGCACAGCGCGTCGCGTCCTTCGACACAGAGCCGCGCTTTGAGCGAGCCGGGCTTGTAATACAAGCCGGCATGGATCACGCCGCTGTTGTGTCCGGTTTGATGAGAGGCGAGACGGGGTTCGGCTTCCAAGACGACAATGTTGCGACACCCCTTCCGCGTCAACGCCATGGCGGTGGCCAGCCCGACGATGCCGCCGCCAATGATTGCTATGTCGTGTTGCGGCATGGGGGGAGCGTCAGATGCTCAACAACCCCGCAAAGAGCGCAAAGAGGATGAAGAGCGAAACAACGAGCAATGCCGGCGACCATAAGGGCATGGGACTTCCGTCCACCTGGCGGCGGCGGAATTTCGAATAGACCGCCAGCGCGCTCAAGGCAATCGCCAGAAGCAGGACGGATAGGAACGCGACGAAGTTTTTTTGCGCGTGCGGCGCAATAGAGCCCGCCGGACCTACGAGAGGCAGCAGGATGATCACAAATTGCAACACGATGGCCGCGGCAATGGTCAGGTAGTTACCCGTCGCCGGGCGGGAAAATAGATCCGTTTCCATCGCCACTGCTTCGGGCGGCGGCCTACGCTTTTCGCCTTTCTGTTTCGCCTGTCCCATCGTTCGTCCCTACTCCACCGTAAGTTGCGCCAACCAATCGTTGAGTTGACGGGTTTTGTCCAGTTCCGCTTCGCGGACTTCCCGCAACTCGCTATTTAGTCTCTCCAATTCCCGTTCCTGTTCAATCAATTTCCGTTCCCACATGGAGAAGCTTTCCGACGGACGCTGCACGACGGCCATGTTCTGGCGGATGCGCTCCTGTTCTTTCGTGATCTCCGCGATGTTTGTTTCAAGACCTTCACGGCGGCGCGTTAAATCGGCAAGCTCCTGCTGTCGCGCCGCCAACTCTCGCAAGGCATCCCTCAGCTCAGGCGTCAAGGCGTCGGTTTGTCGCAGGTAGAACTCTATACGGCTCGGTCGCAAGGTGCTCAAGCTGATCTCTTGCTCCTGCACTTGACGCGTGGTCACGGAAAACTCTTTCGATTCGTTCGCCGTTAGCGGCACGCGGAAACGATACACGTCGGACGTGCGCTCGGGTTCCTCTTCCGGCATGATGAGGTCCCAACCGGGCGTATACGGGTGTTCGAGGATCAATAGACGATCCCGGTCCCGCACGTTACGAATCTGGTATGTCGTGGTCTGTTGATGCTCACGTTGTGCAAACAGCGAATTATGAACGATACGCATCTGCACGATTTCCCGAGGCCCGCTCAGCCACTCGGCCGAAACGTCGGTGGCGAGATCCACGGCATACGACAGCAGTCGCGATTCTCCCATTCGCGTATCCGGCAGGCGCGCGTCCCCCGCATAGATTCCGCCCTCAAATACGGTTACCGGCCCCTGCATGAGGTACACGTCCGACGTGTTCTTCATCTCGAGACCGTTGAGGGGATGGCGCTTATGCACGTTCTCATTGTAAATGGACAAGGGCTTCCCTTCCACCGTCGTTTGAACGATCGGCAACATGGCCGACGATTGACGTGGAATACTGACCGGATCGGCAACGACGTATTGAAAGAGTTCACCTGCCTCCTCACCGACGGCCGCCGGCGCCTGTAATTCAAAGTCCATACGTGCATCGGCCCCTAACATACGCGCCCGGCCCGGTGCAGCCCTCGCGGAATATAAACCCCGCATGGTCAGTGGAGAGTCTACCTGCATAGCATCTACCCTTCGCGCATATTCCTGCGGGGTGATCCCATCAAAGAGTTCCATTTTCACTTCAGGCCGCTTTACGTAGATAGGGTCATACAGATTCTGGATAAACGAGATCGGCCGACCGGACACAAGCGATACATGCACGTCGTCCCAGTCGTCATCCGTCATATTCGCCACATGCGCCCACCCCTGAAGCAGCAATTCATCATCGTTGAGGACCAAGCGATAGCTTGTTTTCCAAACGGGCGTTTCAAGCATGTACGCGGCGCGGATCCGGCGTTCACCTTCACCGGCAAACTGCAGCCGCACGGCCTTGCGGGTCTGATCCATTTGCGCCGCCAACACGGACAACGCCGCTCGAAAGTCCTGGGCAATGGCCGGGTCCAACACCTCCAACTCCTGCACCTCATCAAGGCGCACGGGCCGCAGGCCCTGATCGGTATGAAGATTCAGGACCGATACGGTCAGTTCCGTGTCACCTTCCCTGCGGTGATGGTGTTCGACTCCGAGAATGCGGCCTTGGTGATCCCGCGCGGAGGCTTTCACGCGTACCGGCGCACCGCGCATACGGTCCAGCAATTGGGCAATCGACGGGTTATCCGCGAGATTTACGGCAAACGAGCGCAGTGTGCGCTCCAGCGGATCGGGCGCGTCGTACGTCACCGCGGACACCGAGCCGCCATCGCGATCGATAACGACGAGGGATTTGATCACGTCATTGATCTGCTCCTTTTGGAATTGGAGCTCAACGAGCTCGTCACCATGTACGATGCCCTGCCGTTCAAAATAGCCGACGCCGCTGTTGAATAGCGTGACGTGCCGCAGCGGAAGATCCGCATGCGCCCACGTGAGGCTCAACACGGCAAAGGCAATAAGTGCTTGATACTTTTTCATGAAGCGTGCTCCTGAATGATCTACAGAACAGCATAGCACCCGAATGGGACCGCGTCGATCTGAAGATGTGGGTGCCCGGAAGCAAGCACCGACAGACAGAGATGTCATGCGGGCTGAGGGCCTTACGCCGGGCATTTCCCACCAGACGCCCCACGACCCCGCTCGGAGCGTTATGAACCTTGCGCCTGCCCCGCGTCGGCGCGGGGTCGTGGGAGTCGAACGCTGGGGCAGAAGATAGTTA
>SKZA01000238.1 GCA_007127595.1 Kiritimatiellia bacterium | reverse complement strand
TGCGGCGGCGGCCAGAACTGCGCGTTGCCTTCGCGCGGGCCGTCCTGTTCCATGTTGGGATTATGCCAGATCCAGTCCACCGTGCCATGGCTCCAACCGTCGCCGGCGCCTTCATTGATGGTAAAGCCGGAGCTGCCAATGGTGGCCACATAGGTTTCCGCACCGGCGGACCCGATCTTGTTTCGCGCGGAATCAGCGGCGGCAAACTTCTCGGGCCAGGTGCGCTTCACAAAGAGGGTGTCTTCCCAGCCCAAAAATGTGTCGTTGGCCAAGCCGGGCGGACGGTCACGGTTGCCCCAGTTGCTTTCACCCATGCCCAAATGATGGTTCAGGTCCACCCCGCCGTTGAGTTTCATCAACACGTTGTAGGCGGACCCGTCGACGTGCGCGCGGAACGTCAAGTTGGTTCCGCTCGTGATGCGCGGGACCGTCATCCGATAGCGGAACGGGTTCTCGTCCGCTTCTTCTTGCGAATCAAACCCGCGGTACGGCAATCCGTACGGGTTGAATTGGGAATCGCCGTCCGGGCCGTCGCGCCGCAGATAACTGACCGTCCCCGGACGCTCACCATTCTGCAGGATTTCAAGTGCGTTTCCGCCCGCCTGTGTCCACGGAAGGGCGGGTTCCGGCACGTGCCACGAGAAGATGAAATAGCCGCCGGGCGGGATGATGACTTCGCCGGCTGCGATTTCAGACGCCCAGACGGTGAAAGGCCCGCCATAGGTCGAATAATTCCTTAAATACGAGTCGTCGTCCATGGGAACATGACCGAACACCGGATTGATGGAGCGCGACTGACCGTCGGCATAATTGTCGTTCATCATGAACAGCATCACGGCGCCGGACCGGTCGTCCATGCCGTCATTCACGCCCCAGCCCTCGTCGCGCTTGTCCACGCGCGCGTAGGCGACCACGTCGTTGTCTGCAAAGCGCGGATACTGATATCCACGCGCGAATTGCTCGTGAATCCATGCCAGGTTCGGCAGGCGCGGATCGTTAAACTGCCCCAGAAAAGCTGTGTTGGCGTGGCGCGGGAACGCGCCGCCCGCGTCCTGCAGGGTGCCCGCCTTGAAATAGCCGTCCGTGTAGACGATCGGCAGGCCGGCCCGTGTCAGATAATAGGCGTACTGCAACTCGCGCGCCGCGGCGAAGTCGCTGTCGTGGCTGTGCGCGAACTGCACGCCCACGTGATGGCCGGACCCGTCAAAGTCCGGATGCCCGCTGTGTCCGGGATACTGAAGCCCGTCGAGCGTGCCCCAAGGCGACCCCATAATGCCGTTGAGTTTGTCGCGCAGGGGCGCGTCTTTCAGGCGCATGCCGCGCGAAATATAAGGGGCGAATCCCGGCGGTGCGCCCAGATGCTCACCGAACACAATCGCGTCGTTGCGCGGAATTTCCGTGTTGAAATTCGAGTCGCGCAGATTGTCCCAGTCATTAAACCCACGCGTGAGATTGAATTGGCGTTGAATCCCGCCGACATAGCCCACCTGGCTGGCATCGTTCCCCTCTTCGCCAAAGAAATAGGCCGGCACGTGCTTGACCGCGTCCAGACGTATGCCGTCGGCTTTGGTCGTGTCCATCTTCCAGCGCACGGCGCGGATCAGGGAGGCATTGACATCCTCGCGATAGAACCACTCATTATCGGCAATGTACTGCTCAGTGATTCCGTTGTCCGGTCCGAACCCGACGTATTCGCCGTCCATCGCCGCATGTGACGTGCCGTAGTCGCCGACCATGTAGCAATAATATTCCGGGTTGTTCGGATGGCGCACAAAGACGATGCCAGGATGGTGCGCGCCTTCATACGGCCCGTGATTGTGATTCCACCCCCCGGCGCCGGTTTCGTGCGCGATGTCGATCAGGTCCGACAGGCCCAGATGCAGCACCTGCCATTCGTCGTTCCAGTCCCGCGTGTTGTCCCACTTTCTATAGAAGCCGTCTTCGGTGACGCGCAGATGAAAGTCTTCCGGTAACATGCCGGGATAGATATCAATGGGGGTGGTCTCGTTATAACCCGGCACATCGAACGCGCGATGGTTCATGATGTTGTCGAAGTACACGCGAATGCCGAACCGATGCGCGGTGCGGATCATTTCATGCAGTTCGGCTTCCGTGCCGTAAAAGGTGCGTACGGTGCCGCGCTGCAATTTCCCGCCCAGATCAAAGGGGTCCCATAAGTCGTATCCTACCGACAACCCGCCGCTGGCCTTGGTGGGCGGCGGCAGCCACATGGCGCTATACCCTACTTCGGCCAGCTCCGGCATCTTTTGCGTCAGCGCGCGCCACGGCATCTGAAAGTATTGGAGGATGATTTCGGCGCGCACCGGTATAGCGAGCATGAATAGCGCACAGAAGAGAGTTAATCGGGTAAGCATACTCATTTGTCGTTTCATTCAATCACCTCTGAACTAAGCGGGGGGCACAGGGCCTCAAACAAAGACAATTCCAGCTCGTGCGCTACAAGGTCGGACGACACGACGCTCCTCTGCGGACTACGAACCACTCGGGTAACGTACCCGCGGAGGGAGAGTCAGTCAAACCTTCTAGCAAGTAAAACGCGGGCGTTTTGACTCATTATCTACTAAAATGTGGCACTTTTACTGGAATTTATCACAAAATCCGAAGATCCCTCCAAGGAGCGTCGCCCGGAAGCAGAATTTCAAAGGAAACGCCGAGCGCCAGCTCCGCATGTCTCACCACCTGTAGGTGCCTTTTTTCATATTCTGCGCGTGCTAGGCATCCGGGACCTCGTGGCCTTCACCGACGTCATCCACACAGACGCGGTTCCGTCCGCTGTGCTTCGCGCAATATAAAGCCTTGTCCGCCCGGGACAGAAATCGTTCCGTCGATAACGACGGATTCGGATGCACACTCGCCATTCCGATGGAAATTGTAACCTGCGCATCGTGCGCGCCCTTGCAAAACACGTGCGCGCGGAACGCCTGCAACAAACGTTCCGCCACCCCCCGGGTTTCATTGGCTTCCGACCAAGGCAAGAGCACGGTGATTTCGTCTCCGCCAAACCGGCAGACCACATCGGACCCGCGAATGACGGACTGGATCAAGCGGGCACATTCCGCCAAGACACGATCCCCGACGATATGCCCATAGGCGTCGTTCAGCGCCTTGAACTCATCAATGTCCACCATCAACAAACCGATCGGGAACGGATGACGCAACGAGAGGTCCCAAAGCCGCTTCAGTTCTTCCTCGAATCCCCGGCGATTCATGAGCCCCGTCAGGGGATCGCGCAACGCCAGCTCCCGCAACTGTTTATTCAAGGTGTCGCGTTCCTCCTCCGCGCGCTTCAAATCGGTGATGTCGGTGATCAAACCGTCAAACCCGACCAGTTGCCCGCCCGCATCGCGACGGGCCACCGACGTATTCTTCAGCCAGCGCACCCTGCCGTCACGATGAAAAATACGATGCTCAATGACGACCACCGACGCGCCGGCCGAAAATTCGATCATCTGATTAAGAATTCGGCCCGCATCGTCAGGATGCACCTGTCGCCGCCACAACCCTTGATCCGCCTCATACTCCTCCGCCGTGTATCCGGTCACCTGTTCGCAACCGTGGAAGTTGGCGACATTGACGACGCGCCCGTCTTTCAGATCCACAGCATACACGAAACCGTTCGTGGCGCGCACAAGGCGCTCGTAGCGCGAGTGCGCCTCTCGCAATTCGTCCGCCATCTCGCGCGTTCCATGAAGCGACTCCTCCAGGCGCTCCTCACGGCGCTTCAACTCCTCTTTGATGCGTAACAAGTCTTTCTCCATTTTCCTAAGTTCGTGTCGATAGAGGCTTTGGGTCCGGCCTTGACGGTCGGCCCGACACATACCCAATGGGAACGCTTAATACAGTACACCTCTTCAGGCAGGGCGCTCGCTCCGCGAGCGCCGCGGCGGGCATCGGACCCGACTACGCCCTTCCACGGGCTCGCCGAACTGGGCTCATTCGGGGAGAATCACCTCAAGGCGATAGTATCGCCTATCGCGCCCCTCCCAATCCTCCGCAGCGGAATGTTCATGCCAGCCGCCATGGCCGTGAAACGGACCGAGCACGCGTTCGAACATCGGTTCCCGCAACGAATCCGTGGCCTGAATCCAATAATTCCGGTTCATTGACGTCGGGAACACAAAGGAAGGCGTTTGCGTCGCAACGTCCTCTTCCACATCCAAAACGACATACTGCGGAGGATCGGCCCAGGGATTGATATCGGCGATGTACGCCTGCCGATAGGTATAGATGTGACCGTCCATGACGGCATCCGGATCCGTTTCCGGCGGCAGGTCGTTAAGATACAGCCACCCGGCAAAACCGGTGAGCTCGGCCGCCAGGAACAGTCGCGCAGCCTGGCGCGAGTCATAGCCGGCGCGATCAAAAAAGACTTCAATCACGTGCTCGTAGTCCGGGTCGCTGCTGAACGAAGCCAGCGGCGGCAGATTGGAAAAGAAGATGCCGTGTTCGTCTTCCGGCATTTCATTGTCGTAGAGCAACCACTTATGCACGTCCGGTTGCGGAATGCCGTTGACCGAAAGCGTAAAGGTGTCCAACTGCGCCTCATGCCCAATGCCGTCCCAGAGTTCGGTGCTTAACCATACTTCCAGCGTGCCGCCATCCGGGAACACGCTGCCGGCCGGCGGGTCCATGATGCGTATCCGCGGGCCGCCCCCGGTGAACATCGTCCGCGTCAGCGTAGTAAAATGGCCCTCTTCGTCGCTCAGCGCCAAGTCGTCGGAGGAACTGATCTCGCGCAATACCACATCCACGCGCGCCCATCCACTCGTCGGGATATCGTCATAATTGAATCGCCATTCCTGTTCCATCGTCCCATCCGCATTCGGCGCAGGCACATTCTGGCGCGAGGCGCGCACCCAACCGCGCGGCGTCCATTCCACCTCGTCCTCCGATTCTTCGATGTTGTACCAGACTTCCGTCACCGTCATATCCGTGCGCAACACGAACCCATAGCTGCCGGACATCGATTCGCCGTCGTTTTGGGGCCATACGAAACGACCGGTCGGCCGCTCGACATCATAATAGAACGTCTGCACCCGTTCCCGATAGATCGGCGCATGGCTGGGATCGCGACCGAGGAAAGCTTTGGTGCGCAAGACATGGAACCCTTCGCGCAAGCCGGTTTCAATCTGGTCCACGTTCCAGTTGTTATGCGGAAAATGCGTAATCGTGCCGGCATTGAAATTGGTGACGATAAACTTCGTCTCCATGCGCCGCCCCAAGTTGATGTTCGCCTCGCTGTGCGGGAACACGGGCCCGATATCCTCGCGGTACCCGCCGATCTTGTAGCGCAACACCGTCCCATTCGCCTGCGCCGGGATCGTACCCACCCACCAATGATTATGTTCACCCACCACCCGGTCCCAATGCAGCTCGACCGCCTGCGTGCCCGTCGCGCCCACGCCGCCCGACCCTTCAGGATAGGTCTCGCCGTCCGTCGTATAATAGAGAAACGCCCTGTGACCATCCTCATTGGGATGATGCCCGATTTCGACTTCGATTTGAATCGGCTGGCCCGCCGCCGTTTCCGGTGGCGGCTGAAAATGCGACGCCGTGTTCGTCGGGTTATGCCATAACCAGGCTGGGCCATGGGTGCTTTCCCAATCGTTCGGCGTCTCCGAGGGATTATGACCCGCTACGCCCGCGTTTCCGATCACCGCCTCGTAATGCGTCGCGCCGGGCGAACCCCATAGATTGTGTTCCGTATGCGTGGACGCAAATTTTTCCGCAATCCGATGCGCGAACCGCATCTGTTCAAAGCCCATATAGAGGTCGGTGACTTCGCCCGGCGGGTTGTCGCGTGAGCCGGTGCGACGGTTGTTCGCGCTGCTCCACATCTGGGCGTTGAGATCGATGCCGCCGTTCAGTTTCATCAGGATATTCCCCGCCGTCCCGTCCGCGCGCGCGACAAACGACAGATTCGAGGAAGACGTCACCCGGGGGATCGGCATGTAGTAGGTTCGGTCGGTTTCGTCTTCGTTCGGCAATCCGTACGGATTGAAAGCCGGATCGCCGTCGCGCCCGTCGCGACGCGCCACCCAGATGGTATCCACCGGTTCATCGTCCTGCTTGATCATGATGGGCTGAACGGGGCGCTCCCACCAATTCCCCTGACGCCAGGCCCAGGGCGCGTTCGGAATACGCCAGGACACCGCCCACCAATCGCCGGGCCCGACCATCATGGGGTCATTATTCATCTCGCGTATTCTACCTTCATGCACCCGTACCGGGAACGAACCCCAGTGGCTGTATTTGTACAGCACATCGCCTTCGTTAAATACGGAGTCCACGAGCTCGAACGGGGCGCGATCCCCGTCGGCAAACCGACGGACCATGGCGAACATCATGCTTGCCCCGTCGTGGTCATCGTTCAGTCCTCGCACCCAGACCACATGATCCTGATCGCTCCATCTCCCCCACTGCCCGCCCCAGCCGAAGTGTCGCCGGATATGCAGCAGATTGGGCAGCCACGCGCCGTACATGCCTTGATTAAACTGGCCCAGAAACGGGGTATACGCCGGCTTCGGGAAATAGTCCGGTTCGCCCGCCTGATTATACCCGTCCGTGTACACGATGGGCAGCCCTTCCCGCGCCAGCATCAAGGCATGCGCCTGGGGCCGGTTCCCCCACGGATGCGATCCGTCGCCGCCCCACAGATGGTTGTTATCGTGACTCATCACATAGTGGGCCACCGCGTTAGGGTTATCCCCATAAATCCCGTAACTGCGGGAATCCATGCCCGACAGGTTGGCGCCGACCATATCACTCATCGCGTTCAGGAAATTATCGTTCGCGATGCGCATGCCGCGCGCCAGGTATGGCCCTTCGGCCGGCGGCGCGCTCAGGTGCTCGCCGAAATTCATGGCATCATTCCGCGGCATGCTCGGATCAAACACCGCGTCCCGATGATTATCCCAATCCTCGAATCCGTGCGTCATGTTGTACTGCCACTGAATTTGGCCCGTGTAGCCGAAGTTACTCTCGTCCGAACCCTCGCCCTCTGCGCCAAAGAAATCGGCCCGGACATGTTTCACCGCGTCCAACCGGAACCCGTCCGCCTTCGACACGTGAATAAACCAACGCACGGCCCGCATCAGAAAATCATTTACCTCCTCTTCGAAGGCTTCGGGATACTCGTCCAGCATCTCCTGCGTCACGTTGCCGAACCCGACATGATTCCCCAAATGATCGAAATCGTAATATTCCGGATTATTCGGTTGCCGGACGCCCACCCATTTTTCCGCCACCGCCCCCTCGTGCGCGCCGAAACTGTTGTTGTATCCGCCCCAATCCGTGGCGATATCCCATGAGAACGGATTGCGATAGAGCACCTGCCACTCGTCGTTCCAATCCACATGATCAATCTTGTAGTAGCTGCCATCCTCGCGCCGGATGAGATGGAAATCCAACGGCACAAAGCCGAGATCATTCAACTCGTCCGGCTCGCCTTGCGGCATGAATCCGCCCGTATGCGCCATGACATTGTCGAAATAGACGCGAATCCCGAACCGATGCGCGATCTTCATCATGT
>SKZA01000156.1 GCA_007127595.1 Kiritimatiellia bacterium | reverse complement strand
CTTAGTATGACAGCGTCATCCGCAAAATCCCAATCGGCCACCAACGCATATCGCGGGTGCGGGGCGCGATGGCGAAGCACCACATGATGTCCCGGCTGCGTTTCGCTTGCGGGAATGACGCGGACGCCGCCGTCAATCGGTTCCGTTTGATATGCAAACACCAGTTCAAAGCGATCACGCAAGGCCGGCTCGTTGACGATTTGATTCCATATCTGCGCCGGGCCGAGCACAAATCCGACGGCGCCCAGTTGCCAATGCCGCAACGGGTCACCGGCCACTGCGCCCAGATAATTCTGGTAATCTATCGGCATACGCAGTTGTGCCACGTTAATGGTTGGCACTTCATGATAGGGAAACAATACGGAAAGCCAGAGATTGTAGAAATCATCCTGGCTGATCAGCGCGGTGCGGGACTCGCCGGCATCGGATCGTAACCACTCGATGACCTGATTGGACGCCACGGCCTCCCGGGGCACGGTCTTCACATAATGACGCGCAAGAAACAGTACGTCAAAAATCACCAACCCGATGATGCACCATGATGCGACGGGAAAGAAACGTGATGTCGGCTTCCGTTGTGAGGCCAGCATGGACAAGACCGCTACGCCGAGGAGCGTCATGACGCCACCATGCAACAAAGCCCAAACGCGATTTTCCACAATAATCGTCGAAAAGCGGCCCCACCCTTCCTCATTAAAGCGAGAGACCAGCGAATCCCACGCCATCATCGCACCTACACCCCACAACAAGAGCAGCAATCCGACAAGGGCTCCGCCGATGACGACAGGCCTGATTTCCCTGAAACGCAATATGTTTCGTCCCTCTGCACCGGCGTGGCGCAGAAATTCGTGTAAGCCGAACGCGGCCAGTACGCCCAAGGCCAACTGAAAGACTTGCAGAAACTTATTGGGGTTTCGCACCGCGGAAACGATGGGCAATTGATAGAACAGGGCGTACAGCGGGAAATATTTGCCAAAGGAGAGCAATAAGGCAACCAGGGTCACGACGGCCCAAAACCAAATCTCACGCTGCGGCCCAGCGTCGTTACGCCGACGCCACGCGATAAAGATCGCCAAAACGGCAAAGAGAATCGGAAGTGCGCCGAGATATTGATTCTCCAGTTTGAAGTTCCGAAATCCCTGTCCCGTCTCCTCCCATCCCGCCGAACGGCCCATGCGTCCCACGTAGGGACCGTCGGGTTCCCCGCTTCGCCAACCGGTAAATCCCGGCGCAATAAAATCAATGCTTTCCTCAGGAGGCCAACTCCATTGCGTGACATATTCCCACTGGCGCTGCGGATCTCCGTCCTGCATATGCGTCACGCCCTCCACCGCCGTTCGATAACCGCTCATCAAGGGGTGAAACGCCAAGAGGAACGCGGTGCCGAACAGGAAGGCGGCGAACTGAACAGATCTGATGTCCGGACGCCCGTGGGTGCGCCACCAAGCAAAAAGAGCATAGGGCCCCAACGCCAATGCAAAGAAAAAGGCCACATCCGCCTGTTCGAGGAAGGTCGCGCCCAACGCACCGCCTGCAAGTATAGCATAGGCAGAGGATCGCTTACGCACGGCCAGTTCGGTGAGCCACAAATAGACCGGGACCCAGAGCAGGATCCCAAACTTTCCTATATGTCCGGCATATACCAGCGTGAAATTACTGCCCACCCAATAAGCCGTCAACGCCCCCAGCGCGCAGCCCGCCCACCCGATGTGTCGGGAGCGAAGAAACAGCATGAGAAAGATGGAGCCGACCGCCACGTCAAACGCGTTTATCCAATTGTTGAATGTGACGGCGGGGAATATCCACAAAAGAAGATTGGTCAGGCTGAAGGTTATCGCCGTCGGGAAACCCAGCAACTCGCCATCCGCCCAGCCGTGGACCCAGCCGTAGGGCAACAGATTCTTGCGCGCCATCAGGTGCCCGACATTGTCATCCGTGGTAAACAATACTTGTCCGGGCAGGACCACATGCCGGAAGACCATGAGGGTCAGGACCACCACGCCGAATAGGAATAGGCCATACTCCCTTTGGCGGTTGTCTAACATGGCGTCGTCTCTTCCTTCGCCCGCCCGGGCAATATTTCGATTTCAGACTGCTGCAATACGCCCCAGACATCCACCACCGGTTTGCTGATCTGCAGGTCCCGATATTCCTTGTGCGGCGTGCAAAGAACAAACCCTTCCGCCTGTGCCAAAACGTCGTCCAATGACGCACTGTCGGCAAAGAAGGGATCGTGACACATCACGCAGGCCCCGGCAAATTCCAAGTCCTTGCGCACACGAAAACTCAGCGAGTTACGGGTGTCATCGTCCCCCGCCTTGAAGGTCATACCCAGTATACCGATGCTGCGCCCCTTCACGTCGCCCCCCATCAGGCGCGTCAATTTCTTCACCGCGAAGGAGGCCAGGCCCTCGTTCACCAGCATGGCGGTATGGCCCAGATGAAACTGTTGTTCATCGAAAGACGCCAACTGCATGGTGTCCTTGAACAAACACGGTCCGCCCGCAAAGCCGGGCGCCTTGTAACCGGCGGCGCGCGGGTAGTCGTAACGCAAGGCCTGATAGACCCGGTGAAAATCCACCCCGTTGCTGTCGGCTATGACATAGAATTGGTTCGCGATGGCAAATTCGATGTAGCGCCACGCATTGGCCATGACCTTGGTGACCTCGGCCTCTAGAGGCGTCAGCCGGATAATGGTGGGGGCCAATGCGGCAAACAGTCGATACGCCGCGTTAAAGGAATCTTCGTCAAAGGCCGAAACAATCTGCGGGAGAGACGCAATTTCCTTCAAGGCTTTACCCTGGGCCACGCGTTCAGGACAAAATGCCAGCCGAAGATCGGGGCGGGTCGTCTTCATTCGGTCACGAAGATAGGACATCGTGCCGGGGAATAGCGTGGATCGCATAATGACCAGCGCGCCCTGGGGCAGGCGCGGCAGATACTGGGCGAGCACCTCGTCCACGGCTGATACCTTGGGTTTAAGGTGTTCATCAACGGGGGTCCCGGTCACGAAGATGCAGACATCCGCCGAGTCGCAGGCGTCGGCATCCGTCGTGGCAACCAGTCCTCGGGCGAGGGCCTGTTCCAGTTGCGCGACGCCCCCCTCTTCCACAAAAGGGAGCGTGCCCGCGTTGACCTTATCGACCGCCCCTTGGTTGATGTCGACCAGCACGACCCGGGCTCCGGCCAGCGCCAGCTTGATGCCCAGCGGCAAGCCCACATGCCCGCAACCGCCAATTACTACGATAGCCTTGTCTTTCATACGCCTATTAACGGGAAATCAACATTTCCGCCAAACGCCTGCGCACTTCGCCGATTTGCCGAAATGAGCACTGCACCCCCAGATTACCCCACCCGGCGAACAAGGTCACGGGTCGCCGTTCCTGCTTTCCAGGATGCTGAGTTTGACTTATGCTTCGTTTGTACGTTTTCGGGGCGGCGTTTATCGCTTGCCCGATCCCGCGACATCCTGCAACGCCGTTTCCAAGCTGTCGACCATATTTCGCCAGGATAGCTTTTCGGCCACCCGGCGCGCCTCCGTACCCATCCGTTCACGTCGGTCGGGGGCACGGGCCAACGCCATGAGCGCCCGGGCAAAGGATTCGTGCGACGCGTCCGCCAACAAGCCTACGTCATGACGGGACATGATTTCCTTCACTTCTCCGAGCGCGCTGCCTACGATTGGTCGCCCGGCACAGAGATAATCCCGCAACTTGATCGGGCCGCGGGCGCGACTGTTTAGCGTGTCTTGAAGGGGCATAGCCAAAATATCTGCGGCGCCCAGGTACCATGGGACCTCTTCATACCGGATCCTCCCCGTCAGAAGCACGCGCTCGGTCAGTTTAAGCCGGTTAATTTCCCGCCGATACTTTTCCTTCATATCCCCGCTCATGACCAGCAAGAGACTCCTGTCTTCCGCCGCGGCCAGCGCAAATGCATCGAGTAGTAAGCGGGCATCTTCGCTAAATCCCCCGGAAAGGTAGAATACCAGGCAGCAATTCTCAGGCAGCTCCAAGCGCTTGCGGCATTCCGCGCGATCCATGGGACGAATGCCATCCACATCCGCCCCGCCGGAAAGATAGAGGATCGGCGCGGTGACCCCGATGTCCCGCGCCTTCTGCTCCAGATACCGGCTGGTCACTGTCACGAGGTCCGCCCGCCTGCGAACCGTATGCTCCAACCAACGCTCAAAGCGATACAGCGGTCGGGTAACACCCTTGTTCAGGTATTCGTACATGCCGCCATCGCAGAAGAGATCATCCCAGTCCGATACGCCGCACCGGTCAGGGAATCGGCGGCGCGCGAACAAAAAAGGTAACCCGACACTGGGCAACGAACTGAACCCTATCAGCACGTCCCACGGCCGTCGTGTCATCCAATGTATGCGACAGGCTATATCGATCGCGGACAAGCCGCTCGCCGCAAGACGCCGACTGGTCCAATACGGCATTTCGATCACCTGACAACCGTCGCGCGCATAGCGATGCGGCTTCCAGCGGCGCGTCGAGGAAACGGTGGCGATCTCCACGTCGTGTGAGCGGGCGAGTTCCCGAGCCACATTCCATGCGCGGAGCCACGTGCCTTCACCGATGATATTATGGTTGAGTACCAGGATCTTCAATCGGGCTTCCCGAGGTCGAGCACATCAGCCAATTCGTCTTGATGCCGGCCAATCCAATTTGAAATATCTTTCACCGTCTCCCGAACCGTCCGTTTCGGGCTCCACCGATATGTCCGGGATACCTCTTCCGTGTCGCTGACATAGTACGGGATATCCACCGAAGCCGTTTCGGGATCTCTGCCGATAGGGACCGAAGAACCTGTGACTTCCCTGCACAGGGACGTCAACTCACACAGCGAAACCGCCAGACGTGGACCGCCGCCGACATTATAGATTTGGGCCTCCCAAGATTCCACGGTATCCAGTTGACGTTCGATCAGGGCAAAGAGGTCATCCGGATGCAGGACGTCCCGAGTCTGCAAACCTTTGCCCCCATACCCGGTATACGTCAACGGTCGTCCGTATATATGCCGCGCGATCCAGAGTGCGACAACCCCCTGGTCGGAGCGCGCCATTTGATGCGGCCCCGCAATCAATCCACAGCGATTGATCAGGGCTCGAACGCCGTAAAACGCCGCAAATTCTTGAATGAACAACTCCGCCGCGCGTTTGCTGGCTCCATAGAATGAGCGGAACGTGTCGCAGGGGAAGGACTCGTCGATGCCATCGGGTCCCACGCCGGGCACTTCCTGGTCGGACTCCGGAACGAATCGGTCCGACTCCGTCTTGAGACGAATGCGGCGGAGCGCCGCTATGGAATAGACCCGGCTCGAACTCAGAAAGAGAAAGGCGGAACCATCCTCCCGCGCCTTTTCCAGTGTGTTCAGCGTTCCGATAAGGTTCACGTCGGAAACGCTCAGGGGCGAGGTGTTCGTCCCCGCATGTACCGACGGCTCCGCCGCACAATCAATGATGAGGTCGAAACCCGGAAGATCCCACCGGTCGGGCGCCAGGCGCACGTCGCCATGGTGAAAGTTGATTCCCCGCCTTTCCAGACGGGGCACATTGAGCGCGCTGCCGCGGCGCGAAAGGTTGTCCAACACGGTCACATGCCAGTCCGCCGCCGCCATGCGCTCGGCCAGCGAGCTGCCCACAAACCCCGCACCGCCCGTAATCAATACCCGACCGGCCATACACGCTCCAAGTAAATTCCGGCGGCGGCATCATCATGCATGAACGTGCCGGAAAGGTGAATCAATTCGGCGAATGATGACGGATGCCCCGCAGTACAGGGGATCAGCTTTCCTGCAACTCGGCGATCAACTTCTGCCACTTCTTGTTCCCATCCGTCGCATGATCATAATGTTCGTCGATGCGCGCCCCCTCAAACGCATCCAAGGCTTGCCCTGATTTGCGTAATCGGTGCAGTGGGGTCCCCTCGATTTCGGCGGTCCCCGAAACTTGAATCGAATTAAACGGAAGCGACCGCGCAAAATCGAGGGTCTGCTTCATGTGTTCAGGGCTTTCGCCGGGCAGGCCTATGGTGAATGTGCCGTGGACGCTCATGCCCAGCTTGCGCAGATAGCGCACCACTTCCGCCCCGTACTCCAAGTCCAGTTCCTTATTGACTATTTTGTCGATCACATACTGATTGCCGCTTTCGAATCCAAGCTTCACGCCATAGCAACCGGCCTTCTTGAATTCATCCCATACGTTCATGCGAATGGTGTCGGCACGACACATCGCCGACCATGGCACACCGATGCGACCCAACATTTGGCACATGTCCAAGGTGTGCCGCGAACCCAGATTAAAGGTGTCATCGTCAAAATAGATAGACTTATATTTATACTTGTCGACGATATGGCGCAGGAACGGTTCGAGCTTGTCGGGACGATAGTATCGTACGGTACGGCGCGTCTTGCCGTCCGGGTCATTGCCGGTCATGGCGGCCGGCCAGACGCAGAAGATGCACTTGAAAGGACAACCGCGACTCGCCCATACCTGCGCCTGCGGTTTGCGCATGCCCCGCGGGTTGCGATCATAATACGCCGTGGCCACGGCTTCATCATATTGCGGCCATGGCGCTTCATTCATTTCTTCGGTTGTCAGGAGGTTATGCTCAAAAACACCCGTCCCCCCCTCTACGACCTCTGCCGAGGCCTTTTCATATTCGCCTTTCAGGCAGGCCGTTACCGGAAGGGACTGCAGGATTTCATCGGCCTTCTCCACGGTAATCGGCCCACAAACGACTATTTTCGAAGCTGGCGACACTTCGTGTATTTTCTTGATCAACGCCGCATCATGATCCCAACTGGGCGTAGCGGATTCGATGAAGATGTAGTCAAAGGATTCCTCCCGTAGATACGACCAATATCGCTCATACGATTCGCGACGCGCCACACTGTCGCGCAAGACCACATCGGCCCCGGTCTTCTCGCGCACGTAGGAGGCCGCATAGGTCATGAAGAAAGGCATCGGTAGGTATTCGAACGGCGCCCGCCAGCCGGGAACGCTATAGGTCAGGTGCGTAAACGGCCATCGGGAACCGGCGCGGACACCCGCCCGCCATAACGGAATGCACTTCCACTTCCATTCGCGCCCCTCCCACCACGGTGGATTTGAGTATAATACCTTCATGGTTTAACCTATACGCCATACTGTTGGCCCTGTCATTATTTTTCTGGATTGCGCACGTTGCTCGGAACGGACCCCCAAGCGCCGCCCCAAGATTGACAGAACCATACCGGTCTGACAAGGTCGGTGCTTATCCACTTTCAGAAGAACCTCCGGAGAGTCAAAGGACATGATACGTAAGATCTGTTGTATCGGTGCGGGCTATGTGGGCGGGCCCACCATGGTGGTCATTGCCGCAAAGTGCCCTGATATTCAAGTCACGGTCGTCGACATCAACCAGGCCCGAATTGACGCCTGGAATGCCGAAGACCTGAACGACTTACCGATATACGAACCGGGTCTGGAGGATCTCGTTCGGCAGACCCGTAACCGGAACCTCTTCTTTTCCACCGAGATCGATAAAAATATCGCGGAAGCAGATTGCATAT
>SKZA01000210.1 GCA_007127595.1 Kiritimatiellia bacterium | reverse complement strand
TTCCATCCGTAAAAATAGTACGGGATGCCCCATGTAAGCAGGACCAGCCCAAAGAGCGAAAGGCGCGTCTGCTGCGCTTTGGCGCCCATCCAGTGGCAAAGCAGGGCGACAATGACAATGGCCAAGCCGATTTGACTCACATACTTCGGGGCCGCGGCGATTTCATTGCGCTTCAACCAGATCACTGCAAGCGACACGAACGGAATCAGATAACCGTGCGAATAATCGGCGCCACCGAAACCGTCCGTGTAGTTCCAGAGATGCACCATCCAGGCAAGGGCCGATCGCGAATAGTATTCGACACCGATCGTGTTGCCTTGCAGATGGAACAAGACATAGCCCAACCCCACGATGACGGAGAGAAGGCCGATACGCACCATCTCCGCATCCGACAACGCCGCCAAACGCCAGCGCTCGCTCCAGATTCGTACATCCGTTATTTCCATGACAACCCTGATCCTTACACTACTTCCGGCCAATTGACCTGTCAATTCACAGGGTTTTTTCGAGAAATTCGACCAGTTGGGCCATATCCGACACGCGATGATCCGCCGCGCTCGGCCGGTTCGACGCCCCGACCAGAACGGTGCGACAGCCCGCGCCTTTCCCGGCCAGCACATCCTTCTCATTGTCACCGATCATCCAGGACCGCCCCAGATCCAATCCATGCCTTTCCGCCGCCTCCAAAAGCATGCCGGGATTAGGCTTCCTGCGCGGGTCACGATCGTCGTCCGCCGTACAATACAGGATATCCAGCATGGCGAGCCCCTCCCGCTCAAGCGCCGTCTCCAGCGAGGAATGAATATCATCCAAGGTCGCCTGCGTCATCAGTCCGCGCCCGACCCCGCGTTGGTTGGTGACAATAACGGCTTCGTACCCGCGCGCGCGCGTCAGGCGCAAGGCCTCGATAAACGCGGGTATCAAATGGAAGTCCTCGACACGCTCCACGTAACCCGGCCCCGGCGACACGTTGACAATGCCGTCACGGTCATAGAAGACACACGGTTTGCCGCTATTCATTTTCGTTCACTCCGCCTTCCTCGCTCCGACCTTCCACCTGAATCCGTTCAAATTGTATGGGCTGCACGGCGGCCAGGACCCCCAATCGGCCGCCGTCGCCGATGGATGCATCCGTCCACGAAGATATTGGCCGGCCGCCTATAAATGCCTTCACTGTATCGCCATCAAAGACCAGATCCAGTTGATGCGTTTCCCCGCGTAACGCCAACGCGCCACGTTCCACGACATAGTCCAGCTCACCTCTTCGAACGCGCGCGAAACTCCACGCACTGCGCGGGCCGCGCAACCCGAAGAAGTCGAAATGTTTTGCATCCTGATAGTTGAAGACCAACCCGGCCAACTCCTCGCGCGGATGTCCGCCTTGCGGCACGGCCACGGTCATTGCGACGGACATACGATATACCGTGTCCGGACGTTCCTCGAAAAGGGCCACATTGAAATCATCGCCCGACGCCGGCGCAAACAGAATCCCTCGTTCGCCGAAGTCGCTAAGACGCCCCCTGTCGGCCGCGATCTTTTCGCGCGCCGGCTCGATGCGCAAGGCTGCCTCCGCGCGCGCCGCCGCGTCGCGCAAGTCCGGATGGGGCGTCTTACGTTCGATACGCAAGTCCCACGGCTCGCTGTATACGGTCATTTCGTCGGCATACTGTGCGCGAACCTGCAACATCACGGGCCCGGCGCCCACCCGTTCGGGCGCAAGCATGAATTGCGCCGTTGCCCCTTCGGTCCTCTCCAGTACGCGTCCGTTGTGAACCAACTCCAAGCGTTCCGGTTCACCATCCGCCTCCGCCTCGATCACCAACGGCCCGTATAGATCCCAATCGGTCTGATTGCCCGGTTGTGTAATCCGTACGGCGCGCCCGACATTGTCCACTTCAATCCAAAGCCGGTTCATGGCGGTTTGCGCCATCGCGCCCGGAGCGTAGGAGACGGTGCGGAGTTCGTGCCAGCCGTCGCCTATGTCGCGGCTATCAAAAGAAAAGGACGTGTCCCCGGGGCTTTCCGAAGCCTTTTGGCCGTTCAACATCACGTGATAGGTCAGGCGTAGGTTCGGAATTTCAGGAAAGACCGCGATGGCAAATGCGGCCTCCCCCGCAAGCGGGCCGTCCTCCAAGCTGATGAGCGTAAGGGAAAGCGGAAGTGACCACGGACGCGCCAATGGTTCGCCAACCAACAGAATCTGAGTCGGACTGCGGATGGATAAGTAGAAACTTTCCAGCATCGTATTGCCACGCGCATAATGCGAGTAGAATCGGGCGTTGGGAAACTTCGTCCAGACGGCGTACGGTTCCGTCACCGTTCCCGCCGAGGCCGTCGCGCCCGCGCGTATCCAATCGGTCAGTTTGTCCTGCGACATAATGTGAAAGACCCCGGCATAACTCGTCAGGTGCTCCGCCATGCTGCCCGGAAGATGTCGGCCCGCACCGAGAATATTGAATCCTTGGGTGCCCATTTGCAGCCCGAGAATGCCGGGCAGGTCGCGCGGGTTATGGGAAAGGGTTTCGGTGCGGATCCCCATCTGATTCAATTCGCGATCGGCGATTGGGACCTGCCACTCGCGCACGCGCGCCCGAACGTCATCGCCCGACACCCAATACACGGTTCCGCGTGGCGACGAGCGGTCGGCGGCCTGCCCGTAGCGCAGCGTGCGAATCACGGTTTCCGTGTCCGTGCCGCGCGCGCCCGTGAATCCCAACATCATACTCGGCACCGGCATCTTTGGACCGATTTCTTCCCGATACCGTATCAATGATCCGCCTACCGTCATCTTGCCACCCTCCCTGTCCGGTCCCGCGAAGAACGGCGAGAGATACAAACCCTTATCCACCTGCTCGGGATCGTTCGGAAAACGATTGCGCAGAAATGTCATGCCCATCAGCGACACCGGAGGATGCGTAAGAATTCGGACGGGGAAGTCTACGGAATAGATCCATGCAAGGATTTGCTCGTCCAGCTCGCGCTCGACAAGCACGTCCTGAACGGGTTCCCAAATATAGCGGGTAAAGTCGGCGGGCGAGATTTCCGCGCGCGGTTCAAGCACGCGGTCGGGGAGATCAAGGTAAACCACATTCTTCGGCGGCACGCGGCGAAGGTGTATGAAATGATTCGCGACCTCCATCGAGCGCGGGGACCGGCTATTCACAAGCACCAACAGCTCATGTGAAGCGAGACCCGCCGAGACCACCGTCGGCAGCACAACCGCGCCCGATACCAGCAAGAGGGCGATGGCAAACCCGCTCCGATACCGCATCAGTACGCGCCTTTCCCCGACAACACCACACGCACGGTCCGAACCAAAATGACGATATCGAGCCAGACGGACCAGTTCCGGACGTAATAGGCGTCCCAGCGCTCCATTCCCTTCGTGCCGGACTCGCTCCGCCCCGACACCTGCCACAACCCGGTCAAACCCGGGCGCACACGGTCGCGCAATGCGCGGATCTGGCGCGGCAATTGACGGTAATGATATTCGGGCAACGGGCGCGGGCCGACAAGCGACATGTCGCCCACCAATATGTTCATGAATTGCGGCAACTCATCCAACGACGTCTTTCGCAAAAACGCTCCGACGCGCGTCACGCGCGGATCATTCCGCAATTTACAGTCCACCGCCCATTCCGATTCCAACTCCGGATTCGCCGCGATTTCGCGTTTCAGGATCTCCTCGGCGTTCGGGTGCATGGTGCGAAACTTCCATGTATTGAATTGACGCCCATCAAAACCAATCCGCTGCTGAATGAAAAGCGGCGACGCGCGATCCTCAAGCCAGATCAAGAACGCCAACACGGCACAGAGCGGCATCCAAACGGGCGCGGTGGAGACCACGATCACGACATCGGCAAAACGCTTGGCGATACGCGCAAATGGATTCAACAGATTGAGCGCAATCTCCAATCCTACCAACCCAACGAAATCGCGCGGCGTGACCCAGAGCGAAGGCGCTTCCAGCAGGTCGGGAATCACCACCACACGTCGGTACACGGTCATTGGCCCTTCCAACAGGCCGATCAAGCGTTCACGAGTGGTCTGGGTCGTCGCAATGATCGCGAACGGGGCCTCGGCGGTGTTCTGGTCCATCGCACCGAGTACGGGCACGCCGTTGATATAACTGCCGGCGGCCGAATCATCGTCGAAAATACCGGCGGGCACGTATCCCAGGCCGGGTTCCGCGCGCAGCGCCTCCAAGACATGGGCCGCCGTGTCGTCGCTCCCGTAAATGACGGTCGGCACACCCCACTTCCCAGCCTTGATCAAGGCGCCCTTAATGCGCACCCGCACCAAGGGAAGCAGGAACAGACTGATGAAGAAAGCGGTGGTCAACGTGAAACGGCTCGCTTCGGCGCCTGTCTTGCTCAAAAACAGAGCGGCCGCGGCCAAGCCGAAAGATGCAAAAATCAGCGCAACCAATCGCCGAAGGTGCTCAACCGGCCCAACACCCCAGCCCGGCGTCAAACGCGTCAAGGTCGCGCCCAGCCCCCAGACGGGCAGAATCAACCAGCTCCATCCGGGAATCATCGTGTCGCCATAGAGCAAATCGCGCAATAGACCGCCCAACATCATCGACGCGGTAAGCGCAAAGAAATCGCCGCCCAACAGGCAGACACTGTTGACCAGCATACGGCGCGCATAGGAAAAGGTGGGAGGCAGACCTTCCCCGACCGGTAAGTCGGTCATTTCTATCGAGGCCGGTTTCGGCGCCGAAATGGTTTCGCGGGATGTTGTCACCTTGCTGTTCCGGGTCTGTGGATTGGCACACAGGCTCGCCCAACGCGACGGCACGCCGTGACGTGTCACAAGCCCATTATCCGGCCATAGTGTCGCCCCTCGCGGCAGGTTTGTCGAGATTTAACCATACCCCACGAGCCACCGGACCGAAAGTCGAACAGGCGAAACTTGCCGCTTGCAGCGCTTTGGCATTAGAATGGGGACCTACCTATGAGCGGACTGGTACAACCTGAATTTCATATGCCCGGGCGTGTCCATGCCGCGAAAGGCGCCGCGACCTATGAAACAGGCCCCACGGAACAAGCCGTACGCGAGGCCCTGGCCGGCCTGGATTTGCCCCTCGATTTCGTCCGACCCGGTGATCGTGTCGTCCTTAAACCCAACTGGATTCGCCAATATGACGAGCGCCATCCGGAACCAAACCGCTGGGAACATGTCATCACGCACCCGGTCGTCATCGAGGCGGTCGCCCGCTGGGCCGCCGAAAAGCTGAAGGGGCAAGGCGCCGTGACCGTGTGCGACGCGCCTCAAACCGATTCGTCCTTCGACCGGATTCGTGCGTATTGCCGCCTCGACGAGATGGTTATGCGGCTTCAGAACGATTTTCCCCGTGTCGCCTTCACGTTGCTCGATCTACGCCCGGAAGAATGGAAAACCGTGGACGGCGTCACCGTCTCCAAGCGCTCGTTGCCCGGCGACCCGCTCGGCAGCACACGGGTCGCGCTGAACGAAGCAAGCGAGTTTGTCGGGTATCATGGACAGGGCAAGCTGTATGGCGCGTCGTACGACATGGAGGAAACGAACCGGCGTCATTGTGACACCACGCATGAGTATCTGCTCTGCCGCACGCCTATGGACGCGGATGTCCTGATCAATCTTCCCAAACTCAAGACACACAAGAAGGTGGGCGTCACCTGCGCCCTGAAAAATCTCGTCGGGATCAACGCCGACAAGAACTGGTTGCCGCACCACACCGAAGGCACACCGGACGAAGGCGGGGACCAGTTTCCCGCCTCCACGGCCAAGGCGCGACTTGAAAACCGCTGGATGGGCGCAGCCAAACGCCGCTTCAAGGACAAGCCCGCCTTGTCTTGGGCGCTGGTGCCGATGAAGAAGATCGGCCGCCTCTTCTTCGGAGATACGCAAAAGGTCGTGCGTTCCGGGAATTGGCACGGCAACGACACCTGCTGGCGCATGGTACTGGATCTTAATAAATGCCTGTTCTATTACGACGGCGCGGGCGCGCGGCGCGCGCGCCCCCTGCGCTACCTGGCGGTAGTCGACGGCATCGTCGGAGGCGAAGGGAACGGGCCCATGGCGCCCGATCCCGTTTCATGCGGCGTGATCCTCGCCGGCACACATCCCGTCGCGGTCGATTGTGCCGCCGCCGTATTGATGGGATTTGACCCGGCTCGGTTGCGGCTGTTGAATGGCGCGCTGGGCATGAAAGAACTCAATTTCACGCCGTTCCAGTTCAACGATATCCAACTACAATCGAATCATAAACCTTGGAACGGTCCGCTGAACGACGTCACGGACACCTTTACGTTCCGCCCGCATTTCGGTTGGACCGGCGCGATTGAGAAGAAAGTAGAAAGTGAGAAGTAGGACGTAAGAAGTGAGAAGAGGAATGTAAGAAGTTTGACGTTTGTCATGAATACATTGCACGCCCATCCCGTATCCCGCATCCCGTATCCCGTATCCCGTATCCCGCATCCTCCATGAGCGTCGAAGATAAACTTTATCCGCTGTTACGCTACTACGAAAAGGCGCCGGCGATATTGCGCAACGCGGCCGGCGCGCTGTATCGCACGTTGCCGCGACGCTGGCGTTACGGCCCGCACTACGCCGAATTCAAACTCGTCGCCCGCGCCATGGAACACGCGGATCCCGCAGACATCCGGCGCATCCAATTCGAGGAATTGAAACTCGTCGCGACCGAAGCCGGACGCCATTGTCCCTGGTACCGAAAGAGTTTTGCCGACGCAGGCTTTGATCCGACGAAGATGGACCGTCCCGAGGACTTCGCCGCGTGCCCGATAATTGACAAGCCGATCCTGCAGGAACATCGCGAAGAAATGGTCGCCGACAACATTTCCGCAAAGCAACGCATCTACATCACGACCGGCGGATCGACCGGCTTGCCCGTCGGGTTCTATCTGCATAAAGGCATCAGCCGTCCCAAGGAACAAGCGTTTCTGGAAACCATGTGGGAACGCGCCGGCTGGCACGAGCGCGCGCGCGTCGCCGTCATTCGCGGGCATGTCACGTCGCCTTCATCGAAAGGGCGCATCGCGTACCGGGACACCACGCGCGGCTGGCTGATGCTTTCCTCCTATCACCTGACCGACGAGCGTATGCCGGAATATCTTGAAGCCCTCGAGGGCTATCGCCCCGAATTCCTGCACATCTATCCCTCCGCCGCCCTGCAAATCGCCGATTCCCTCGCCCGCACCGGTCAATCATGGCGCATACCACTGCGCGCACTCCTCTGCGGCTCGGAACAATTGACCCTGTCACAGAAAAGGCTCCTCGAAGACGTGTTCGGCTGCCGCGTTTATCGCTGGTACGGCCATTCCGAGCGCGTCGTGCTGGCCGGCGAAGGACCGACATCGCCCCTGTTCCATTTCTTCCCGACCTATGGCTATGTCGAGTTCGGCCCCCCGGACCCGGACGGTCTCCGTGAAATCATCGGCACCTCGTTCCATAACCGGGTCATGCCCCTCATCCGCTATCGGACCGGCGATTACGTGCGCCTCGCCGTGGACCGCGAGGCCCGAGATTTTCCCTGGCCGGTGGCCGTAGAAATCGCTGGACGCGACCAGGAGTACCTTGTCAGCGCCAACGGA
>SKZA01000188.1 GCA_007127595.1 Kiritimatiellia bacterium | reverse complement strand
TGTGAAGGCGCCGGGCGCAGTGTCGATCGGGTACACCCGGTAATGGAAGGTCGCGCCGGTTACGTCGCTCCAATTGTCCTTCCACGTCTTGGCTTCGCCGCCGACGACCATGAGGCTGTCGCCTTCGGCGGTGATGAAGTCGCCCAGATGCGAGCCATTGAAGTTTGTGGCATTCACATAGTCGTGGCCCCCCTCGTTGATATCGAGGAAGATGCCGCCATCCCATATGCCCCAATCGGCCGAAGCAGACCATTGAAAGGAGAACAGAAGAATCAAGAATGGGACAAAAAACCTTCTCTTCATGCGGGTACCTCGTTTCATTAAGATCGGCCGCAGATTGCGGCCGGGCGCCGTCGAGCGGCGCACTGCTCCTACACGTTACGACACGAACTATAGTACAATGCGAAGCGTTTTTCTGTCCAATTAATTGGCAAAAAAGAGGCGGATTCCGGGCCGGAAAGAGCTGTAGAGGAGCGGACGCGCTCTTGTCACGCCGAAGGCTTTGCAAAGGTGGGGCCGCGCCAAGCGCGCCGATCTCTCGCTTCTATTCCTCCGCAAACAACCAAGTGGACAGATAGCGTTCGCCCGTGTCACAGCCGATGGTGACGATGGTCTTGCCCTTATTTTCCGGGCGGTTAGCCGCTTGCAACGCCGCCCAGACATTGGCGCCGCCGGAAATGCCGACCAGAATCCCTTCTTCGCGGGCCAGTTGACGCGCCGTATCCGCCGCGTCGTCTTCCTGGACTTGGATAATCTCGTCGATGAGGTCGGTGCGCAGCACCTTGGGCACGAATCCCGCGCCGATACCCTGTATACGATGCGGGCCCGGTTTCCCGCCGGAAATCACGGGCGACTTCGTCGGCTCAACGGCAATGGCCTGGAATCCAGGTTTCCGTTTCTTGATGACTTCCGATACGCCGGTGACCGTCCCACCCGTCCCGACACCGGCTACGATGATGTCGACGTTGCCGTCCGTATCGTTCCAGATCTCCTCGGCGGTCGTATTGCGATGCACTTCGGGGTTGGCGGGATTATTGAATTGCTGCGGCATGAAGGCGTTGGGCGTGGCGGAAAGGATCTCTTCGGCTTTCGCCACAGCCCCGGTCATGCCTTGTTCGGCAGGAGTCAGCACGAGTTCCGCGCCCAGAATGCGGAGCAGGTGACGCCGCTCGAGACTCATGCTTTCCGGCATGGTAAGAATCAGGCGGTATCCCTTCGCCGCGGCCACGAAGGCTAGGGCGATACCGGTGTTGCCGCTGGTCGGTTCGACAATCACGGAATTGGATTTTAACAAGCCTTCCTTTTCCGCGGCCTCAATCATGGCCAGCCCAATGCGGTCCTTTACGCTGCCGAGCGGGTTGTGCGATTCCATCTTCAGTAGAATTTCCGCGTTCTGCTCGGCATTAATCCGGTTCAGCCGCACAAGGGGGGTGTTAAAAACGGTTTCCGTGATGTTCTCAAAAATCTTCACCAAAGGACTCCTTCCTGATCAGTAAATCAAGTTAATGGTAGTACGGGGCGACGGGCGGATTGTCAAGGATGACGGGAGATGGGAAGGCGGGACGGGGGGACGAATGGCGGGAGAAAAACCCCGAACCCGGCTTTATCCCGACGCAAGGCGACCGGGACTTCGCCGCGACAGGCCCTTGTCTGTGAAACCTTGTACCGGAGCGCGGCTGTGTCCGACGAAGGAGGGCCAGCCGCAGGGGTTGCGACCAACCCGCTGCGGGTGGTCCCGAAGCGGGACACACCCGCGCTCCGATGTGCAAAGTTCCTCATACTCGAAAAATCCGACTGCGACTGAACCCTGAACGCCGCACACTGAATACTCACCCCGAACACTGAATACTGACTTGCAGCCCCCGTTGCGACTCCCTATCCTTACGCCCTTCTATCAAACAACAATCGGAGCAATCATCATGGGCAGTATCTTTAAAGCATACGACATACGCGGGATCTATGGAGAGCAGTTGACCGATGATCTCGCCTACAAGATTGGGCGCGCGTTTGCCACGTTCTTGAAGTGCAAGAAAACGGTGGTCGGCCGCGATATGCGCCCGCATTCCCAGCCCCTGTTCGATGCGCTGGCGCGCGGGCTGGTGGAGCAGGGCGTCACCGTTATCGATCTCGGCCTGTGTTCCACGCCCATGTCCTATTACGCCAACGGCAAGCTCGGCGCCGATTCCGGAATCATGATCACCGCTTCACATAATCCGGGCGAATACAACGGCTTCAAGATGTGCCGCGAAGAAGCCATTCCCATCAGCGGCGCCACCGGCATCAAGGACATTGAGAAGATCGTTTTGGATGAAGCATTCGATCCGCCGGCGTCGAATCCCGGGCGTATCGAAACCTATAATATCGTTGCGGAATACGTGGAGCACTTCAAAGCCTTCGCGGACTTTACGCGTCCCGTGAAGGTGGCCATTGATTACGCGAATGGCATGGGCATTTATGAGGGCAAGACGCTCGAAGGCATCATGGAGATCGATCCGCTATTCGATGAACTGGACGGCACGTTCCCCAATCATGAAGCGAATCCGTTACATGCGGAGACGTTCGAGCCGCTCCAAGAAAAGATCCGGTCCGGACAATACGATTTCGGCATCTATTTCGACGGGGACGCGGATCGCGCCGGATTCACCGACGAACTCGGCAACATCGTCTCCAATGACATCATCACCGCCCTTATCGCTGAAGGAATACTGGAGAAGGAAAAGGGCGTGGTATTTTACGACTTGCGCAGCAGTTGGGCGGTCAAGGAGCTCATTGGCGAGTCCGGCGGCGAGCCGAAAATGTCGCGTGTGGGGCACGCGTTTATCAAGGAACAGATGCGTGAAGCGAACGCGGTCTTCGCCGGCGAGTTGTCGGGGCACTACTATTTCCGCGAAAACTTCTTCACCGAAAGCGCCGCGCTGGCCGCCATCTTTATCGGGAACCTGGTCAGCCATACCGGCAAGACCCTGTCGGAACTCGTCAAGCCGGTCCTGCGCTATGTGCACAGCGGAGAAATCAACTCGACCGTCGAGGATGTTAAGCCGGTCTTTGCGCGGTTGCGCGAAAAGTATGGGGACGGGCGCGTGATCGAACTGGACGGGTTGAGCATTGAATTCGACGATTGGTGGTTTAATGTGCGCGCCTCCAACACGGAGCCGCTCGTGCGCCTGAACCTCGAAGCAAGTACGCGCGAGGAGATGGAAAAACATCGCGACGAAGTCCTGGCCCTGATTCGCGGATAGCGTGTCGCGTGTCCGGTAATGCGCTATGCTGAACCCTGAACACCGCTCCTACCGTTCCAGAAGCAACCGGAACCCCACATCGGCGTCGCGGTAGGTCTTGGGGAACGGGGTACGGTGGAATACGCGTAACAGGTCCGGGCTGCGTTCCGCCCAGCTTCCGCCCATGGCGTATGCGGTATCGCCGTCCTCGTCTTCCGTCAGGCACCATTCCGCGACGTTGCCCGCCATGTCGAACAGGCCGAATGCGTTTGGCTCGTATTGCGCCACACGCGCAGGGCCGTCCGCGTCGAAACGTGCGTGATCGCGCGGATCGGTCCAGCCCCATGGGAAACGAATCCCGGGCACGCCGCCGCGCGCGGCGATTTCCCATTCGTCGACCGTGGGTAATCGGAGCGTACCGCGCCGTTTGCGGCTCATCCATTCGGCGTAGACCAAGGCCTGCTCGTACGAGACGTACGCGACCGGTTTGCGATGGTCGGTCACCGCATGATAGCGCCCGCCACGATAGGCGATCTGAGGCGACTCGAATACCGGGTCGGGGCGCGCCGTGTTCAGGTAGCGCACGTATTGGCCTACGGTCACTTCGGTGGGCTGCATGCGAAAGCCGTCCGTCGACACCTCGCGCGGCTCCTCATCGGGGCCCTGTTCCACGCTTCCGATCACATAGGCGCCGGCAGGGATTTGCGGCCAGGGGCCATGCAGCGGAGATCGGATATACGCGTAGAACCCCAGAACGAGCAGAACAAAGAAGAGAAGGCCTGCAGCCTCGCGTTTACGTATTCTCATAAATGACGACGCCTGTGCATGGAATCGGCCCAAAAACACCGAAGAGTTCCCTTTGACAGCAGTCCCCTAACTGCTTTAGTATGCCCTATTAATCAGAAATCGCGGTAAAGTCATTATCTAAATTCGGGGCAGGTGTTCTATGGAGGATCCGACTCTCATCATATCCGGCGTGCTGGGCGTGGCGACCCTCATCGTGCTCGTCTTGGCACTCCTCAAGATCAGCGCGTTGGGTAAGCTAGTGAACCAGCTCGCCGACAAGATTGCCGGTACGAATATGACCGCGAAAGAGTTGGCGGACGAGTTGGGTGGCTCCATTGACGACGCCTTCAGCAAGTATGTGCCGAAACCCGAGCAACTGGCTTCCTCCTTGAAGGAGGCCGTGGATGCCGCCGGGAAGACCCAGCGCGAAGAGGCGGAGAAGATCAGCAAGGCGTTCACCGAATCCGCGAATAGTGTGAAGGACGGACTCGCCTCGGCCGGCCAGTCGGCCGCCGAACCGCTCAAAGCCGCCAGTGACTCATTGAAGGAATCCGCCGGTTCCATCTCCAGCGGTGTGGATGCCGCCGCCGCGAAATTGCAATCCGTCCTGGCCGGGCACGCCCAGGAAATTCAAAACGCTTTACAGGGTGTCGGCGGCTCGTGGCGCGACGATATTTCCGGTGCGCTCTCCGAACATGCGCAAAAAGTCGCCGAAGCGAACAACGCATTGGCGGCGCAATTGGATAAGATCGCCGCGCTCGAAAAGGATATCCTCAAGGTTCTGCATGTGCAGGAAACCGTCGAAGGCGCCATCAAGGAAGTAGCGGCCAGCGAGGAATTCAAGGCCACGCTCGAAGAGCTTCGTACGCACCTGCAGGAATCCGACAAACTGCTGCGCGAAGTGGCCAAGCCGCGCACCATCCGCCTCGTCGAATCCGACGGCGAAGTCGTTCAGGCGTAGAACGCAGACCGCTCCGCTCCGGCCGGAAAAGCCTGAACAGAAGGCCGGGAGGATGTCTCGATCCCGCCGAGACGCGGGGCAAGCTTCGTCCCTCGACAAGCTCGGGACTTCGCTCCTAAAGAACTGTCGGTGGCTGGCGGAGATGGAGATGTCTCGACTGCGCTTCGCTACGCTCGACATGACAACATCTTACTTTTGTCCAGTTCTTGCCCTCGAGCCAAGCGGCGCCGCGCCGATAAAGGTCCTCGACATGACTATGCCTTATTGATTCTGTGTGCTCGCCGGGTCATTTCGAGCGGAGCGAAGCGGAGTCGAGAAATCTCATGATTGCACTTCAAGCCCCAAATCTCTCGACGCAGAAGTGGGGCCGGCGTATGAAGTGAAACCATGGGCTCGGACGATTACTACGTTTACATGATGTCCAACAAAGGGCGTACAACGCTCTATATCGGTATAACGAGCGGCTTGACCAAGCGCGTATTGCAGCATCGCAGCGGAGAGACGTCGGGCTTTACGAAGCGCTATAGATGTGATCGCTTGCTCTACTTTGAGTCCTTCGCCAAACCCTCCGAAGCGATTGCGCGCGAAAAGCAATTGAAGCGTTGGAGCCGGGCGAAGAAAGAAGCATTGATCCAAACCAAGAATCCGCGATTTGAGGACTTGGCGGTTTCTGTATTGGGCTTACCTCCGGCAGCGTCCGCCCACCGGTAGGCGCGCTCGTTAGACTAATTACGCCCCTCCATCGCCCCTTCGTTTTCGCGGTTGCTGGTGGAGTCTCGGGATGTCTCGATCCCGCCGAGACGCGGGGCAAGCTTCGTCCCTCGACAAGCTCGGGACTTCGCTCGACATGACAGTACTTCTCTCTTTCTGTGTTCACACCGCGTCATTTCAAGCGGAGCGAAGCGGAGTCGAGAAATCTCCATCTTCGCCGGCTACCGTCAGTTTTGCAGGAGCTTTGTCGTGTGCAGCACGACGAAGTTTGCCCTGGGTCTGAAAGACATCCAGAAATCTCCGGGTTGATGGTGGAATATTGGGATGTCTCGACTTCGCTGCGCTACGCTCGACATGACTATCCTTCACTCCTCTGTGATTTCGAGCCGTCCGAAGAGAGTCCGGCTTGATTCCAGTTGCCCGCCTTTCCAGCCCCGTCTCCGCGACCTCCTGTTCAAACGCCCGCGTCACAGATGTTCCAGGTACATCGTCGCCATGCCGAGGAACAGGAAGAAGCCGCACAGGTCCGTAATAGTCGTTACAATCGAGCCGGACATCATGGCGGGGTCCAGGCCCAGCTTCTTCATGCAGAAGGGGAATAGCGACCCGATCACCGTCGCAAGGATTGTATTCAACCACAACGCGAACATGGCAATGAGCCCGAGGTAGATGTTGCCGCGCCAGATGTACGTGATAATGCTCAATTGCAAGCCGAGCAGCGCGCCGTTCATCAAACCCACCACAAACTCTTTGCGCAGGACTTGCAGCAACTGGTTCCAAATGACTTGTCCCGTCGCCATGCCGCGAATGGCGACGGCCATGGACTGCATGGCGACATTGCCGCCCATATCCGACACAATCGGCATCAGCACCGCGAGAAACGCTACGGTGGCGATGGACTCCTCAAAGACCGCCACCCCGATGACGGCAATAAGGTTAAAGAAGATGTTCGCCGCCATCCAGGGCCACCGCTTTTTGAGCGACGCCGTGGGCGCTTCGAGCGGATGCTCTTCGCCGCTGGGAATACCGCCCATGCGCAGGAAATCTTCTGTGGTCTCCTCGCGCATTTGGTCGATGACATCGTCCACCGTCACAATGCCGAGCAAATGGTTCGCCGCATCGACGACGGGCAACGCGAGATAGTTGTATTTGTCGAAGACGTTCAGCACCTCTTCGGCATCCATGTCGGCCGGCAACGATACGACCTCCTTATGCGCCAGATTGCGGATGATCTGATCCGGCTTGGCCAACACCAGATCGCGCAGCGCCAGCACTCCGACCAACTCGTTCTGCTCGTCCACCACATACGCGTAATACAGTGTTTCCGCATCTTCCGCCTGTCTGCGCAGGATCTCAATGGTTTCCTGTACGGTGTGGTCGGCGTGCACCGAGATGACGTCCGGCGACATCAGCCCACCGGCCGTGTCCGGCTCATAGGTCAGCAGTTCGGAAAGTTCTTCGGATTCCTCTCGGTCCAGGCGGGATAGCAGATCGCGCACCATTTCAGGCGGTAACTCTTCGAGCAGGTCAACCGCGTCGTCCGGATCCATGCGCGTAAGGATTTGTATCTTCTCTTCTTGCGAGAGCTCGGTGTAAAGTTCCGCCGCGTCTTCCGGATCCATTTCACCGAGGGCCGCTGCCGCCTTGCGCTGCTGGAACAGGCGATGCAGCAGCTCGACGGCCTCTTCCTCCTTGAGGGCGGATATGATCTCCGCGACTTCGGCCGGATGCTGCTTGATCAGTTCGGCGACGCTTATGGGGGAATCGTCTTTCTGTTTCGTTTCCTGATTCATCATGCCGGAGTCTATTCGAAATCAGGGGGAAAAATCAAATCCGGACTGCTGGAATAAACGGGTGCACTATCGCGCATTTATTATGGAGGGACGCGCTTTGCGCGTCCGGGTCACGCGGAAGCGTGACCCTCCAATGTG
>SKZA01000059.1 GCA_007127595.1 Kiritimatiellia bacterium | reverse complement strand
GGGATCACGAACCGGGCACCCCAGGTCAGCACCTCTTTCATCTGGTCCATGATTTCGGTTTTCAGGTTCCAAGGGAGAATGAGGACATAATCGGGTTTGGTTTCCCGAATGCGGTCGGGCGCATAGATGGGAATGTGCGTGCCGGGCAGGAATTTGCCATGCTTGTGCGGGCTGCGGTCAACAGTGTATTCGAGCAAGTCGGTGCGCACCCCGCAATAATTGAGCAGGGTGTTGCCTTTGGCGGGCGCGCCGTAACCCGCGACCTTCTTTCCTTCCTCCTGCGCGGTAATCAGAAACTTGAGCAGGTCGCGTTTGACTTTCTTTACGCGCGGCTCGAATCCGGAATAGCCCTCAAGCCGGGTCAGGCCCGCCTTGTCCTCCTTCTCTTTCATGGCCGCCACGCGCGGCTCGACGGCGCGCGCGGTGTGGGTGGCATGCCGCACATACAGGCGCAACGAGCCGCCGTGACTCGGCAGTTCGTCCACGTCGAAGACGGTCAGGTCGTGCGCGGCGAAAATCTTCTCGGTGGTGGAGAAGGAGAGATAGGAATAATGCTCATGATATATCGTATCGAACTCGTTTCGTTGGATGAGGTTGAGCAGGTGCGGAAACTCGAAGGTGGCGATCCCTTCCGGTTTAAGCAGGATACGAAACCCTTCCACAAAGTCGTTGATGTCCGGCACATGCGCCAGGACGTTGTTGGCGACCATGAGATCGGCGGCATGCTGCGACGCCAGCGCGCGTGCGGTGAGATTGCCGAAGAACCGGACTTCCGTGGGAATGCCCTTATCAATGGCCGCCTGGGCGCAGTTGACAGCCGGCTCGACGCCCAGCACCGAGATGCCCGCTTCCTTGAAGTATTGCAGCAGGTATCCGTCGTTGCTGGCCACTTCGACCACCGTATGGTCGGGGCCGATGCCGAATCGTTCGATCATCATCTGCGTGTACTTGCGCGCATGCGCGAGCCATGAATCGGAATACGATGAGAAGTACGGGTACTCGGCGTTGAATAGGTTCTGTGGCGTGCGTTCGGGCGGGATCTGGACCAGTAGACACTCCGAGCAGACATAGGCGCGCAGGGGATAGAACGGTTCCATGCGCGTCAGCGCTTCGGCCTTGATGAATTCGTTCGCGATGGGTGAACAACCCAGATCGACAAACGTGTGCTTGAGTTCGGTCCCGCAGAATCGACAGGTTAGCATGGCAATCTCATGGTTGTCGCGTTGGATGTGGCGCGCTCAATCCCAAACCTTCCAGGGCGCGCGATTTTCAGTCCAGAGCCGGTCCAGATCAATCTTATCCCGTAAATGGTCCATGCACTGCCAAAATCCGGGATGGCGGAAGGCGGCCAGTTGCCCCTCCGCGGCGAGTGTTTCCAAGGGCTCGATCTCCCACCGACTCATGTCGTCTTCGATGTAATCAAATACGCCGGGCTCCAGCACGAAGAATCCGCCGTTTACCCATGCGCCGTCGCCCTGCGGTTTCTCCCGAAAGTGGGCGATCTTCGTGCGGTCACCGGGCAGGCTGAAATAGCCGAACCGGCCGGGCGGCTGCACGGCGGTTACTGTGGCGAGCACGCCCTGCTCCTGGTGGAAGGCAACGAGGTCGGTGATGCTCACGTCGCAGACGCCGTCGCCGTAGGTCATGCAGAAGGTTTCGTTGCCGACATAGTCGCGCACGCGTTTGAGACGCCCGCCCGTCTGCGTGGTTTCGCCCGTTTCGACCAGCGTGACATTCCACGGTTCAGCTCGATCGGTAAGGACCCGGGTCTCGTTGCTGCTGAGGTTGCAGGTCAGGTCTTCGACCAACATATGATAGTTGGCAAAGAAGTCTTTGATCATATGCCCCTTGTAGCCCAAGCAAATGATGAAGTCGTTGATCCCGTGAGCGGAATAGATCTTCATGATGTGCCAGAGGATCGGTCGCACGCCGATTTCCACCATGGGTTTCGGCCGTACCGTGGTCTCTTCGCTCATGCGCGAGCCGTATCCCCCAGCCAAAATTACGGCTTTCATACTTCTCCACCGTCTATGGTTCAGCCTGGGCGATCATGCCCAAACATAATGCCCCAGAGGAACTATGTCGCCCTACAGACCTCAGGTAATCCGTTCCCGCCCGCGGCGCCCGAAAAACGGCGTCGTCTTAATGCGGCCTCTCCCCGTCCCTGACGCGTGTTCCATCACCACTATAAGAGCGCGTGGGGTCCGGTATGCGCCATGTGGCATTTGCATGGGGCCCCGTCGTCTCATTCGACGTGTTGGCATGAATCAGGATGGCTGATCCATGTGAAACTCTGGCGGCACGTCGGGCCAATTCCTCTCCGCCGATCGGGACAACCACGGGATAGGACGTGGTGCGAGTGGGTCCCCAAAGTTGTACGTGCGGGCGCAGCGATAAAACGCCCAACTGCCACATGCCGAATTGGCGCGGTATATAAATCCGAACACTGTCCTCCCCGGGCACATAACGGAAAGTGTCATTATACTCGCTGACTTCGACTGGTTGCGGCTCGGGAACCCGTTCGGGTTCGGGTTCCGGTTCCGTGCGTTCCGCCACCTCTTGACGCGGCGCAGGGGAAGGCTCCTCCACGACCGGCTCGGGCACACTGGCGGGCGCCGGGCTGCCGTCTGTGGTCGAAGTATTATCATATTCCAGACAGCCCAGCGCGAAGATGGACATTGTCACAAGCAAAATTCCCCACAAGGGGAGCCAACCGAATAGTTTCTTATCAATTTTCATAGGTGCTTCTGTAACACGGATCAAAAAGTGGCGTCAAGCGTTCATGGCAAGTTCATGGCGCGCGTAGTACTTTGCCATCAGCGACTTGCGCATCGCCAAGTTGCGGCGGCGGATGCAGTTCGTCGCGCGCGCCTTGACGCCATCCTTCAATGTAGGGTCTTACGCCGTACCAGTTCCCCTCGTAAACGAAACGCAACACAATGTAGATGGCGTGCGTCCAACCGGTGAGCCAACGATGATGGCGAAACTTGCGGCGAAAGATGGATTCGCTGCGTCCATAGGTGCGCCAGAATTTAGGGTTCGGCGTGCCTGCGCCCGTGGTCTTCGAAATCTTATGTTTGACGTGCGCTTGGGGCACGTACCGAATACGGAAGCCCGCTTCGCGCGCGCGGATACATAAGTCGTAATCCTCGTAGAGAAAGTGATAGTCGGGATCCAATAAGCCGGCTTGTTCAATCATGGGCCGGCTAAGCATGATGACGCAAAAGGTGGCGTAATCCACGTCTTGCGGCTCGTCGTATCGGCCGTCATCCGGTCCGCGTGTTTTGCGCATGTACACGACCGGCGGAAAGCGGCGGAAGACCGAGCCGGCCGACCAGATCGTGTCGGGGTGATCGTAGTAATAGATCTTGGGCACCAACATCCCGATCTTCGGGTCGGTGCAGGCGGCTTCGACCAGGTGGCCGGCAAAGGCCGGGTCCACCGTGGTATCGTTATTCAGGATAATGACATAATCCGCGCCGTTCTTCAGGGCATGTGCAATTCCGGCGTTCAAGCCACCCGCCACGCCGGCGTTGGGATCGAGACGGAGCACGCCGCACCCGGGAATGGCCTCCAACACCTTTTCGCAGGTGCCCGGCTCGCTGCCATTATCCACATAGAGCCGTTTCAAATTCTCATACGTGACGGCCTCGAGACTCTTGAGACACTCGATCGTGTCGTCCACATTATTATAGCCCAGAACCGCCGCCCAGACTTCGGGCCGGCTTGTCTCAGGGGATATGCTCATGAAAGTCCTTCCTTTGCTGTGTGTGCTTGTTTGGCCCGCAGATATTCGGGTAATCGTCTCACGAATGCGCGGTAGTCCTCTTTGAAGCGTTCGCGCGTATGATTCTCGCGCGCGCGTGTCCATGCGGCGCGCGCCATCGCCTTACGTTGATCCGGCGCGGTCTCGGACAGGGTACGCACCGCGGATTGTAGAGCGGCCACCGAGGATTCCTCCAGAAGAATTCCGCAAGAAGGATCGATATCCACGCTGGCTTCGCGACTCGCGATGGGAATCAAGCCCGCATGCATCATCGTGATCACGCAACCGCCGCCCCCCTCGGAGCAGGAGGGGTAGACCATGGCCAGACAGGAGTCGGCCAGTTCGCGGAATCGGGAGCCGCTCACATCGACCCAACCTTCGACGCGGATATTCGGTGTATCGTAGAGCAAGTTCGAGAAAGCGCGCGTGAAGGCGGGCTCGCTGTCCAGCGGGCCGCAGATCACCAGCTCGTGGTCGGGCATTTCTGCGAAAGCTTCCAGGACGAGGTCCAGGCCCTTGTGGACGAATCCTTCGCTCCCCAGCCAGAGAAATCGTTGTCGCGCCGCGCTGAAATCCTTCTGCTCCGGAAAGGGATAGGTGAAGGCGTTGGACAGACGAATACGATGGACGGGTTTGCCGGCATAGGCGAACGTGTTGATGGTAAAGTCGTTGCCCAGGACGGTGATCACGTCGGCGTTCTCGGCGGCCATATTCTCTTCCACCAATTTGAACGGGGCGAGTTCGATACCGCGCCGTTCCTTCAACGCGGCGAGGCGTTCACGTTGATTCCCGTTATGTACCTGGTGATGCGCTGTATCCATGTGGGCGATTTTGAGGCAGGTCGGAGGCATGAGGGCCGCAAAGCGGTCGAAATTGCGACGTACATCGACATAGATATCGTAATCGAGGCGGGGTGGAGGTGTCCGACGCGTCCAGTGGATGACGTCCACGATATATCCTTCATCCCGGAAGGCTTGGGCCATGGCATGCGTCTCCCAGAAATGAGGGTGCGAATAGGGCAGTTCGTCCTCTGTTCGCGCCAACACGCCGTCGATGATATAAGAAAGAAGCACGCGTCCCCGCGCGGGGGCGCCGGGTTCCGGCGTGCGTGTCACGCATCGTTCGTTGATCCCGCGCAGGCGTCGTACCAGCCGACGTAGGAACGCCCGCGCTTGGTGGAAGGTTTGTTTCCAAGGTCTCATAAAGGTTCATCAAGCAGAGCCGCGCCATTCAAGCACGGGACGCATCGCACCGCAATGCCTAATTAGGGGTCGGTGATTAGTTGCGGCCGGGCAAGGTCGCGTGAACAAGCAGGTGCGAAGCCTGCCGGAGTAGCCGCTAGCCACGGGCTCCGTATCCAGCCTTGCAGCTGTGCCGGCAACGGGACGATTGATGCGTAGGCAGGAAAGAAGGCGAGGTGCAAAGGAAACGCGTAGTGGCGTCCTTGAAGGCTGCAGCTCCGAAATGACCGTATCGGGAAGGCCGATGGCGTTAATCAGTCGGCAGGCCATACGAATGCGCGCGTGTTGGCAAGCGCACATTCGCCTCCCCGGAGTCTTGGACCGCATCGAGCCTTACACTGTGTTCACACGGCAACCCGGGAGACCCGTTGTCCTGCTCCGCACGCGCGGAGCAACCGTCGATCAAGTCTGAACAGCGAGTGAGACGGCACGGGGTAACGGGAGTCGGAGACGCCTATAGTAGCTATGAAGTCGGGTAATGCCGATGGAGCGAAGGGGCGTCGGATTGGGATAACAGGCGGAGGAAACATGCCCCTGACACAGAGCAGAATATGAGCATGACCACGCGATTTGCCTGTTTCACACGCAAGGCACAGGACCCGACAACGCCGTTCACGGCGTTGATGGGTTTGGTGTGCGACCCGGTGGAACTGGCTGACAGCTTCAACTGCGTGAAGGACAAGGCGCCCGGCATCGACGGCATCCGCAAAGCGGACTATGCCGACGGACTGCCCGGTAAGCTGGATGGCCTTTCGCAGCGGCTGCGTCGGCTGGGCTACCGCCCACAACCGGTCCGGCGGGTGTACATACCCAAAGGAAAGGATCAGTGGCGACCACTGGGGATACCTGCCTTCGAGGACCGTATCGTGCAGGACCGGCTCAGTCGAGTCATGCAAACGATATGGGAACCGGAGTTTCTGGACTGTTCATATGGGTTTCGACCGCGACGCAGCGCGCATGACGCGCTACGTCGGGTGTCGCAAATCATTACCCAGGAACGGACCCAGTTTGTTGTGGACGCAGACATCAAAGGGTTCTTTGATCAAGTGGACCACGACTGGATGATGCGGTTTATTGGGCACCGGATAAAAGATCCGAAGTTCAAGAGGCTCATTCACCGGTTTCTGAAGGCGGGGGTGATGGAGGACGGGGTGGTATCGGCCAGTGAAGAGGGCACCCCTCAAGGCGGGCTGGTATCGCCGGTACTGGCGAACATCTATCTGCACTACGTGCTGGACCTGTGGTTCGAGAAGCGCTTTGCCCGGCAGTGTCCCGGCAAGGTGTTTCTGGTGCGTTATGCGGATGATTTCGTTGTCTGCTGCGAAAGCGAGGCGGCGGCACGGATGTTTCTTGAGGCCGTTCAAGAACGGCTGGCCAAGTTCGGGCTTGAGTTATCACTGGAGAAGACCCGTGTACTGCGATTTGGGAGCGGGGCGAAGCGGCACTGTCGTCGAGACGGCGACAGGAAGCCGCGCACCTTCGACTTCCTGGGGTTCACGCATTACGTGAGCACCAGCAGGGGCGGATATTTCAAGGTGGGACGCAAGACCGCGCGAGGTCGTCTTATCAAGAAACTCATCGTGCTGAACGTCAAGCTGTCGCGTCTGCGCACAGCGAGAGGCAGGGCCATGATGAACTACTTCATCATGCACCTACGCGGACATTATCAGTATTACGGAGTCAGTGACAATCTGCGCAGCCTGCGTGGATATTTCTACGCGGCCTGCGGCCTGTTGTTCAAATGGCTTAACCGCCGAAGTCAACGCCGCTCGACAACGTGGAAGCGATTCTATGAAGTGCTCCAACGGGAGGTGCCTAAACCGCGCATCGTGCATAGCATGTATCCGCGGTATGCGTGAAGGACTCGATCTGGGAGCCGGATGGTGTAACGCTCCAAGTCCGGTTCTGCGAGGGTCCTCACAAGGCGTGTCTTCACGTCTTGTGAGGACTACTCTCCAGTTATAAATTTATCAGCAGCCGTTCATCCCTCGTCAGCCTGTGTGCCGCCAAGGTCCGTGCCGCTTTTCTGTGTTCCTGTCTATTTTCTTTGCGGTGGGTTTGGTTCATTTCTTAATTCGCCCCGTGAGGGCAGGCGGAGGTTGCCAAGGGGCGCTGAGAAGGAGTTGATGTGATTTGCGCTTATTCCCGTGGGTTCACCTTCGTGAGTGCGGGCATGGATGGGGAGCGGCAGGATTCCGCATTGAATCAAGTGCCGCTGTCTTTTATGGTCCCTCGGACGGAAGGAGTGGGCGATGGCGTTTCGATTCTGGCGCAGGGTGCGGATTGCTAAAGGGGTGACGCTGAACATCAGCAAGCGGGGGGTCTCGACCTCGTTCGGTCCGAGAGGCGCAAAATATACCGTGGGCCGGCGTGGTCAACGGGCGACAGTTGGTTTGCCGGGGACCGGCTTGTTCTACACCGCCTATCCGTCATCCAAATCCCGATCCCGCAAGAACAAGAACACAACACGCACGACCCGTCAGACCGCCTCGCCGCCTCGGCCACCTGTTCCGGATCGCCTGACGCCGGGCTTCTTCAAGCGCCTGATGATTCCCAAAGATGAATTGCAGTTCATCGAAGGGTTAAAGGAATTCACCGCAGGGCATCACCGCAAAGCCTGCGCGCTCCTCAAGAAATGTCTGCACATTGCGGATGCCGCGTATGTGTGCGGGTTTCTTGCGATCAACAATCAGGACCTTGATCTTGCGGAGCGGGCGTTCAAGGCGGCCTTGGCCAAGCATAAGGACCTGGGGCGCGGTT